>NZ_NWQG01000062.1:0-1445 GCF_002529485.1 Mesorhizobium sanjuanii | reverse complement strand
CTCGTGAACTGACCCCCGAAAGTTGGACACAACCTTCGGGGGTTTTGCATGTCCAGACACAGCGAGAGTTTGAAGCGCTCAGTGGTCGAGCTCTATTTGGGGGGCGAGGAAAGCTACGCGAGTACTGGGGCTGCCTATGACGTCGATGCCGCGACGGTTCGCAAATGGGTCGCGCTTTATCGGGCGCACGGGGATGCTGGCTTATCGCGCAAGAGCAGCCGCTACGACGCTGAATTCAAGCTGTCGGTCCTTGCGCGGATGTGGAATGATGGTTTGTCCCACCGGCAGGCGGCGGCGCTGTTCAATATCCGCAATGCTGGCTGCCTTTCGGATTGGGAGCAGCGCCACAAGAGAGGTGGGCTAGAGGCGCTCATCCCGCGCCCCAGAGGACGACGACGAACCATGCCAAAACCGCCGGCGCCTGAGCCCTCGGGGCTGCCCGATGCGCACAATGATGAAGCCAAGGGCCGTGAAGCGTTGCTTGCGGAACTGAACTATCTGCGCATGGAGAACGCCTACCTAAAAAAACTGGAGGCCTTAACGTCGGAACGCGCGCCCAAAGAGCGCAAGCCGTCCAGGCGTTAAGGCCGTTCCATCCGCTTGAGGGTCTGCTGAAGGTGGCGGGTCTGTCTCGCAGCACGTTCTACTACAGGCAGAAGGTGGCGACGTGCGTCGATCGCCATGCAGCGCTTAAGGAAAAGATCAAAGCCATCTTCGACAGCCACAAGGGCCGCTACGGCTATCGCCGGGTGGTTGCCGCGCTGCGCGGGCTCGGTCGGGTCGTCAATCACAAGACAATACAACGCCTGATGGCCGAGATGGGATTGAAATCTCTGGTGAGACCGAAGAAGTACCGTTCCTACAAAGGAGATGTCGGGCGAGCGGCTCCCGATCTCGTCCAGCGCCAGTTTGGCGCTGACAGCGCTAACTGCAAATGGGTGACCGATGTGACAGAGTTCAATCTGGCCGGCGACAAACTCTATCTCTCGCCGGTCATGGACCTCTACAATGGCGAGATCATCGCCTTCGAGACATCAAGGCGTCCGCTCTTCAAGCTGGTGGACAACATGTTGACCAAAGCCCTCAAGCGGCTCGATGAAAACCAACGACCGATCCTGCATTCCGACCAGGGATGGCAGTACCGGATGCCAGACTATCAGCTCAGGCTCCAAGCGCGGGGTATAGCCCAGAGCATGTCACGTAAAGGCAACTGCCTCGACAACGCACCCATGGAAAGTTTCTTTGCCATACTCAAATCCGAACTCTTCCATCCCGGCCCCTTCGAGACCATTCAGAGCCTGAAAGACGGGATCGAGGACTACATCCACTACTACAACCACCATCGAATCAAACTGAAACTAAAAGGGCTGAGCCCTGTGCAATACAGAACCCAGCCCTTAAATCTGCCCGTTCCTTAAACCGTCCAACTTTTTGGGGTCAGTTCA
>NZ_NWQG01000061.1:0-3489 GCF_002529485.1 Mesorhizobium sanjuanii | reverse complement strand
ACGCCTCCTCCCGGGCTTTCTGCATCACTTGGCCATCCCTACTCGGCCGCCGCCACATGGCGCCGGCTTATGCCACGCATGAACTCCTCCAGCGCCGCCGCCTGTTCGCGGCTGAGATGCAAGCCACGCTTGGTCCTGCGCCACAAGACGTCGTCGGCGGTGACAGCCCATTCGTTCTGGGCGAGATAGCGTACCTCCGCCTCGTAGAGATCAGCGCCGAAGTGCCGGCCAAGATCGGCATTCGATCTGGCCAGCCCCAGCAGCATGCGCGCGCGGGTGCCATAGAGCCGGGTCAGCCGGCGGGCCAGGCGTGCGTCGAGGAACGGATAGGCCGTTTTCAATTTCGCCACTTCGGCGTCGAAGCCGGTGGCCGGAAAATCGCCGCCCGGCAACGGCGCGTTCGCCGTCCACGGCTTGCCGCGTTTGCCGAGAAAGTCCTCGATCTTGTCGAGCATCGATTCCGCCAGTCGGCGATAGGTCGTGATCTTGCCGCCGAAGGCATTCACGATCGGCGCGACACCCACACGGCCATCCGCCTTCAGCACATAGTCGCGGGTCGCTTCCTGAGCCTTCGAGGCGCCGTCGTCATAAAGCGGGCGTACGGCTGAATAGGTCCACACGATATCCGAACGCTTGACGGCTTGCGCGAAATATTCGCTTGCCGCGGCGCAAAGATAGTTGATCTCGGCATCGCTGATCTTCGCATCGTGGGGATCGCCGGGATAATCCTGATCCGTGGTGCCGATCAGGGTGAATTCCTCCTCATAGGGAATGGCGAAGATGATTCGCCCGTCCTTGTTCTGGAAGAAATAGGCGCGCGGGTCGTCGAACTTCTTGCCGATGACGATGTGACTGCCCTTGACCAGGCGGACATTGTGGACGTCGTTCAAGCCGACCGTGCCGGACAGCACCTGGTCGACCCACGGACCGGCGGCATTGACCAGAAGCCGTGCCTTGACGTCCTCATGTTCGCCGGTCCGGACATCTTCCAGCCGGATCGTCCAGAGGTCGCTGTCGCGGCGTGCGCCGACCACCTTGGTGCGGGTCCGGATCGTGGCGCCCCGGTCGGCGGCGTCGCGAGCGTTCAACGCCACCAGCCGCGCATCGTTGACCCAGCCATCGGAATATTCGAAGGCCTTTCGAAATAGCGGCTTCAATGGCTTGCCGGCCGGATCTCTTGCCATATCCAGCGTTCTTGTCGCCGGCAGCAATTTGCGCCCGCCAATGTGGTCGTAGAGAAAAAGGCCGAGCCTGATCAGCCAGGCTGGACGCAGGCCCTTTGCGTAAGGCAGCACGAAACGCATCGGCCAGATGATGTGCGGCGCATTCTTCCACAGCACCTCGCGCTCCATCAGCGCTTCGCGCACGAGACGGAACTCATAAAATTCGAGATAGCGCAAACCGCCATGGATCAGTTTGGTCGAGCCGGAGGAGGTTCCGCTCGCCAGATCGTTCATCTCGGCAAGGAAGACCGAGAAGCCGCGCCCAACGGCGTCACGAGCAATGCCGCAGCCATTGATGCCGCCACCGATGACGAAAATGTCATGGATCGGGGATGCCTCCACAAAGTCCTCCAGCAATTTCGCATTGCAGCATTTTTGATCTTTTGCGAAACCATCGCGGGATTATTTCGAAATGAGAACGAATGTCAAACGAAATATAAACGGCAACAATTGCCGTAACGACATCCTCTAGGACAGCGACGTTTCGATCAGCTGAACCTCTGCCTCCTGGCAGATTTTGCGCACCGACGGAATGTCGCAGCGGTCGGTGATGAAGGTGTTGACCTGCGACAGATGGCCGATGCGAACCGGCGCCGTGCGCTCGAACTTGGTCCGGTCGGACACCAGGATGACATGCCTTGCGTTGGCTATGATCGCTTGCGCCACCTTCACCTCGCGAAAGTCGAAATCAAGCAGCGCACCGTCATGATCGATTGCCGAGGCGCCGATCACCGCATAGTCGACCTTGAACTGCCGGATGAAATCGACTGCCGCCTCACCGACCACGCCGCCGTCGGAACCCCGCACGACGCCGCCGGCGATCACCACCTCGATCGAAGGATATATGCGCATCCTGTTGGCAACATTGATATTATTAGTGATGACCATGAGGCCCGCATGATCGAGAAGCGCCTTGCTGACCGACTCTGTCGTGGTGCCGATGTTGATGAACAGCGAGGCGTTGTCAGGAATCAGTCTCGCCGCCGCAAGGCCGATCGCCTCCTTCTCATCGGCAGCGATCTTGCGCCGAGCCTCATATTCCATGTTCTCAATTCCGGACGGAAACAGCGCTCCGCCATGGATGCGGGAAAGCAGCCTTTGGTCACACAGATCGTTGAGATCCTTGCGGATTGTCTGCGGCGTCACGTTGAAGTGCGTTGCCAGATCGTCGACCAGAACACGGCCCTGGTCCTTGGCCATCTGGATGATTTCAGCGTGCCGTGGCGACAGATACATCGGAGAGCCTCCCTTTCGTTTTTCTTGTCAATAGCCCAAAACGAAAGTGATGAAAAGGCACAAGCCGGCTAATGAAAATCACAAGATTGCGAAAGCAAACCTCGGCGCAACTCTCCTAGGCCGATCAAACCAAGCCGCGGGCGATCTCCGTGATGGTCTCGAAGGCGGTGTCGATGTCCGCCGCCGTCGTCTCGAACTGGCCGACCTGAAAACGGATCGCGACGTGACCGTCCACGCGGGTCTGCGTCAGGTAGATGCGGCCGTCGTCGTTGATCGCGTTGACCAGGCGAAGATTGTGTTCGTCTGCATCGCCGCCTTTAGCCGCTACGTGCCGGAACGAAAACAGCGACAGCATAGGCTCGGTGACGATCTCGAAATCCGGCTCTCCGGCCAACCGCGCGGCGAGACGTTCGCTCCAGGCAACATGGTTGCGGATCATGGTCCGCAGATTTTCCAGCCCATGGGCCCGCAGCAGGAACCACAATTTCAGTGCGCGAAAGCGCCTTCCAAGCGGCACCGACCATTCGGAATAATTGATGATGCCGTCACGCCCATGCGTTTTCAGGAATTCGGGCTTGATCGCCAGCGTGCGAACGAGATCCTCCGGCTGGCGGATGAACTGAACCGAGCAGTCGAACTGCGCCCCCAGCCATTTATGCGGATTGAAGACGATGGAATCCGCCTGCTCGGCGCCAGCCCAGAAATGCCGGTATTCGGGGCAGATCATCGCCGATCCGGCCCAGGCCGCATCGACATGCAGGTAGAGCCCGTGGCGCCTGGCTACCGCGGCAACGCCGGCAACGTCATCCGTGCCGCCGGTACTGGTGCCGCCGACGCTGGCGATGATGCCGGCCGGCAGCATGCCGTTTTTGCGATCGGCGATAATTGCCGCTTCAAGGGCGGCCGGATCCATGGCGCGAAAACGGCCGGCAACTGGGATGCGCACGAGGTTCTCCTCGCCGATGCCCGATACCCAGATCGCCCGGTCGATGGAGGTGTGTACCTGATCGGATGAATAGACGCGCAATGC
>NZ_NWQG01000060.1:0-13694 GCF_002529485.1 Mesorhizobium sanjuanii | reverse complement strand
CCTTGCAGGCCCTTCTTGTTGCCCTGCCAATCAAGTGCGCGCTCGCGCATGGTCAACACGGCTGCCAGCGTCGCCGACGACGCCGAATCCTGCATGACGCCGGAAAACCCTTCCGGCAGCCCAAGCGCCTGCCGCATCCAGTCGACGACGCGCGTCTCGAGTTCGGTCGCTGCCGGCGAGGTCTGCCAGAGCATGCATTGCGCCGCCATCGCCGAGACCAGATATTCGGCCACCACCGAGACAGGCGCGGCATTGGCCGGGAAATAGGCAAAGAAGCGCGGATGCTGCCAGTGCGTCATGCCCGGCAGGATCTTGTGTTCGAAATCGTCGAATATTGCATCCATCGGTTCCGCCGCCTCGGGCGGCGAGGCTTCGATACTCCTGAAAATGTCGCCCGGCTCGACCAGCGGCCGCACCGGTCTTTCTCTCAACGTATCCCGATAGTCGGCGCCCCAATCGGCGGCGCGCCTCGACCATTGCCGGAAATCATCCTTGTTCATCGCACCTCCGGGAAATTGTCCGAGCGCAGCCGGTACCGCCGCACGCTTGCGAAGCAGATTGACCGTCTATTCCCGAAAATCAGGCAGGCTCGCAAAAGCAGCCTTTAGCGCGCTCGACCAGCCGTCCGAGATCGTGCGGTAATATTGATCGTCCTGGGCTATCCGCTTCTTCAGGCTGATCTTGAAGGCGTCCTTTTCGTAGAACAACAGGTCGAGCGGCAGGCCGACCGACAGGTTCGACTTCAGCGTCGAGTCGAACGACACCAGGAGCAGCTTCACCGTTTCGGCGAAACTCATCGTCCTTTCATAGGCGCGGATGATGATCGGCTTGCCGTATTTGGTCTCGCCGATCTGGAAGAAGGGCGTGTCGTCCGTCGATTCGATGAAATTGCCCTCGGGATAGATCATGAACAGCCGCGGTTCGCTGCCGCGGATCTGGCCGCCGAGAATGAAGGAAGCATTGAAATAGGAATCTGCCTTGTCGCCGGTAGGCGACGAATGGGCGATGACTTCCTTGACGGTATCGCCGACCATCCGCACCGTCTGGTACATGGAGGGTGTCTCCAGCAGCGTCGCGTGGCGATCGGCAATTGCCTTGGTGCGCTCATCGAGCAGGCTGACCACGGCCTGCGTCGTCGCTAGGTTGCCGGCCGACATCAGCACGATGACGCGCTCGCCGGGCTCCTCCCAGACATGCATCTTCTTGAAGGTCGAGATCGAATCCATGCCGGCATTGGTGCGCGTGTCCGACATGAACACGAGCCCGCGATCGATCTTCAGCCCGACGCAATAGGTCATCGAATCTCTTTTGGCAGCAATCTTGCCGGGAATTACTGCTCCACCGTGACGGTGACCGCAAGCTCTTCTTCCGCCTGTCCCAGCCGAATCCCCGATACAGGCGTGGCATCGCGGTAATCGCGGCCGGTCGCCACCTTTACATAGCGTTCATCGGGAGAAATACCGTTGGCCACATCGAAAGCAACCCAGCCGAGGCCCGCAACATGCGCCTCGGCCCAAGCGTGGCTTGCCGCCTGCTCGACCGCCGCGTCCAGCATCAGATAGCCGCTGACATAGCGGGCCGGGAACCCCATGGTGCGCGCGGCGGCGGCAAAAATGTGGCTATGGTCCTGGCAGACGCCGGTCTTGAGCGCCAGCGCCTCCTCGGCTGGTGTCGTGGCGTTGGTGGTGCCGGGCGTATAGGCGACGCGCTCGCCGATCGCAGCCATCAGCCGATGCAGTCGTTCTATATCGGTGCCCTCTCCGACCGATGCGGCGAGATCGCGGATGCCGTCGCCGATCGTCGTCAATGGCGTTTCATGGCCGAACAGCCAGAGTGGCGCAAAACCCTGATGCGGCCCGGAGACGCCCGCGGTGTCCCGCGTTACCACCTCGCCTGAGGCCTCGACGGTGATGAAATCGCGCTCGCCTTCGACGCTCAACAGCCGCGTGTCATTGCCGAAATGGTCGGTGAAGCGCACTTCCTCACGCGCGCCTTCGATCTGCAGGGCCCAGGACAAGACGGTCTGCGTCGATCCGCTGACCGGAAGCAGCCGCAGCCGCTGCAACAGGTAATGCACGGGTGCATCGTAGCGGTATTCGGTCCGGTGGGTGATCTTCAGCCGCATGGCTTCCTCAATAGAATCGATAGTCCTGCGCGATCTCGTCGCCGAGCCTGGTGTTGTCGCGAATGAAATTGGCCAGGAATTCATGCAGGCCGGCGTCGAATATGTCCTTGATCGAGCCGGCGGTCAGCATGGCCTGGGTCTTGCCGGCCGTGGCATGGCAGGCATGACGCTCGCCATAGTCGTCGCCCAGGAATTTCAGGTGCTCCGTCAGGAAGCGATAACAGAAGGTCAGCGAGCGCGGCATGCGGACATTGAGGATCAGATAGTCGGCGATATTGGTCGGCTTATAGTCGGCCTCGTAGACCCAGCGATAGGAGCGATGCGCCGACACCGAGCGCAGGATCGATTCCCACTGATAATTGTCCAGTGTCGAACCGACCCACGATATCGACGGCAGCAGCACATAGTATTTCACGTCGAGGATACGCGCCGTGTTGTCGGCGCGTTCGACATAGGTGCCGAGCTGCGAGAAATCGAAGATCTCGTTGCGCAGCATGGTACCGTAGAACGAGCCGCGGATCAGCGCCGTCTCGCGCTTGATCGCATCGAGCACGTTTGGCAGGTCGCGCTCGTCGATCGGCCTGGCCAGCATCCGCTTCAGCGCCATCCAGGCTTCGTTGATGCTTTCCCAGGTCTCGCGCGTCAGCGCGGTGCGCACCATGCGGGCATTGCTGCGGGCCGTCTCGATCGACGACATCGTGCTCGACGGATTCGAGGTGTCTCTCAGCAGGAAGTCGGCGACGTTGGCGGCGGTGTACTCCTGGTATTTCTGGGTGAAGACCACGTCCGAACCGGCACTGAGCAGCACCGAACTCCACTCCTCCGACGCGTTCTGCGTACGGGTCAGCGCCATGCGCAGCCCGGCATCGACCAGCCGCGCCATGTTTTCCGCCCGCTCGATATAGCGGTTCATCCAATAGAGTCCGTTGGCGGTGCGGCCGAGAAGCATGGAAAAGGGCCCTTCGGGCTAGTGAGCAGGAAATAGTGAGTAGTGAGTAGTGAATGGCTGAATCTCAATGGAATATGGCATGCGCTTCCCCTCTACTGACTATTCCCTACTCGCTCGTCTCAATCATCCAGCACCCAAGTATCCTTCGTCCCACCGCCTTGCGATGAGTTGACGACCAGAGAGCCTTCCTTGAGCGCCACACGCGTCAGCCCGCCGGGCACGATCTGGATGCGGTCGGAAACCAGCACATAGGGCCTGAGATCGACATGGCGCGGCGACAGTCCCTTCTCCGTCAAGATCGGACAGGTCGACAGCGCCAGCGTCGGCTGGGCGATGTAATTCGACGGCTTCGCCTGGAGTTTCTTGGAAAAATCCTGGCATTCCTTCTTGGTCGCCGCCGGCCCGACCAGCATGCCGTACCCGCCGGAACCATGCACTTCCTTGATGACCAGTTCGTCGATGTGCTCGAGCACATATTTCAAACTGTCCGGTTCCGAGCAGCGCCAGGTCGGGATGTTGCCGAGGATCGCCTTGCGGCCGGTGTAGAATTCGACGATCTCGGGCATGTAGGAGTAGATCGCCTTGTCATCGGCGATGCCGGTCCCCGGCGCGTTGGCGATGGTGATGTTGCCGGCGCGGTAGACATCCATGATTCCGGGCACGCCAAGTGCTGAGTCCGGCCGGAAGGTCAGCGGATCGAGGAAGGAATCGTCCACCCTTCGGTAAAGCACGTCGATCTGCTTGTAGCCTTCGGTGGTGCGCATCGCGACATGACCGTCGACGACCCGCAGATCCTGCCCCTCGACAAGCTGCACCCCCATCTGGTCGGCAAGGAAAGCATGTTCGAAATAGGCCGAGTTGAAGCTGCCCGGTGTGAGCACGGCGATAGTCGGCGCGCCTTTAGTGCTTTGCGGCCGCACCGCCGCCAGCGACTGGCGCAGGAGCTGCGGGTAGTTTTCGACAGGCCGCACCTTGATCTGCTGGAACAACTCGGGAAAGAGCTGCATCATCGTCTCGCGGTTCTCCAGCATGTAGGAGACGCCCGACGGCGTGCGCGCATTGTCCTCAAGCACATAGAATTCGTTTTCGCTGATGCGCACGATGTCGACGCCGATGATATGGGTGTAGACGCCGGCCGGCGGCCTGACTCCGATCATCTCGGGCAGGAACGCCTCGTTGCTGGCGATCAGTTCCTTGGGAACGCGGCCCGCGCGCAAGATCTCCTGGCGATGATAGATGTCGTCGAGGAAGGCGTTCAGCGCCTGGACGCGCTGCTCGATGCCTTGCGTCAGCCGCCGCCATTCATTGCCTGAAATGATGCGTGGAACGATGTCGAAGGGGATGAGGCGTTCGGAGGCTTCCTGCTCGCCATAGACGGCAAAGGTGATGCCGGTTTTGCGGAAGACGCGTTCGGCGTCCTGCATCTTCTCGGTAAGTCTGGCCGGGTCCTGCTCCTTCAGCCAGCGATCGTAAGCCGAATACGGTTTTCTCAACCCGGAAACTTCCGGAAGCATTTCATCAAACGCTGCCAATCGCATACTCCCCTATGACGCCATTTCACTGGCCCCGCCGGAGAAAATCAAGCGCAATCGGCAATTTGGGGGGTGTCAGCGATCAGTATGTCACCGCTGCCTAAAATTAGGGCAGCAACAATATGGCTGTGTCAGGGTTTGCCTTGTTAGAAGGCGCGGAAGGTGACGACCGTGAACGTGTCCTTAATCCCGGGCAGAATCTGCACCTTCTCGTTGACGAAGTGGCCGATGTCCTCCTCGTCGTCGACATAGAATTTGGCGAGCAGATCGTAATTTCCGGCGGTCGAGTAGATTTCCGAGGCGATCTCGGCATCGGCCAGCGCGCTGGCGACCTCATAGGCCTTGCCCAGATCGCACTTTATCTGCACGAAAAATGCCTTCATTGCCCAGTCCTGCTCAAACGCGACTAAGCGGCCCTTGTGGCAGACTGCCGCCCGGCTTTCAAGCAGGAGGCGCTCCGGCCGCCCTCGCCTGCAACTGCCTGAGTTCCGCCCTGCGTGTGACATTGAATGTTGCCGTCGCTGAAACCATGAAGCACCGTCGAGCGTATGGTATGCTGAGCGTCTTCGGACGGCTCGTCAGGGGATAATGGAGACAGGCCATGCGCCGCGCGGTTTTCGCATTCGCAATCCTTCCATTCATTTTTACGTTCCCGGCATTGGCCGGCGATGCGGAAATCAAGGCTGGCCAGGCAACCATCGACGGGCAATTGAAGGCTTTCATGGCCGATGACGGCGCTGCTGCCTACGGCTTCGCCGCGCCGAATGTGAAACGCATCTTTCCGACCGTCGACACCTTCATGAACATGGTGACCAATGGCTATGCGCCGGTGCGCAAGCCGCGGACCTATTCCTTCGGCAAGGTGCAGGAAATGAGCCCGACATCGATCATCCAGCAGGTGCTGATCGTCGGACCGGACGGCAAGGACTACGAGGCGGTCTATACGCTCGAACAGCAGCCCGACGGGACTTACCAGATAACCGGCTGCAGCCTGCGCGCATCCAGCGCGCTGAGCACCTGAGCGCTCGGTCACATCGCCGGAATATCGCCCCTCGCCCAGCCTTCGGAAATTTCCGCGGCCCGCGCGTCGAACGCGCGGGCCTCGATCGCGGCGCGAATGTCCTGCATCAGCTTCTGATAGTAGGAAAGATTGTTCCAGGTCAGAAGCATCGCCCCCAGCGCTTCTTGCGAACGCACCAGATGGTGCAGATAGGCACGCGAGTAATCCCGCGCCGCCGGGCAGTCGCTGTCCTCGTCCAGCGGGCGCGGATCGTCGGCATGGCGGGCGTTGCGCAGGTTGACCTTGCCACGTCTTGTATAGGCAAGGCCGTGGCGGCCGGCACGGGTTGGCATGACGCAATCGAACATGTCGATGCCACGCGCCACCGATTTCAATATGTCGTCCGGCGTGCCGACGCCCATGAGATAGCGCGGCCTGTCCGCCGGCAGTTCCGGACAGGTGATGTCGAGCATGTCGAGCATCACCGCTTGCGGTTCTCCGACGGCAAGCCCGCCGACGGCGTAACCCTTCAGATCCATCGCCTTCAGTGCCTGTGCCGAACGCAGCCGCAAATCAGGCACATCGCCGCCTTGTACGATGCCGAACATCGCCTTGCCCGGTTGGTCGCCGAACGCCGACTTGCAACGCTCGGCCCAGCGCAGCGACAATTCCATGGCGCGCTCGATTTCCTTCTTCTCGGCCGGCAGTGCCGTGCATTCGTCGAGCTGCATCTGGATGTCGGAATCGAGCAGTCCCTGGATCTCGATCGAGCGTTCGGGCGACATCTCGTAGGCAGCGCCATCGATATGAGAGCGGAAGGTGACGCCTTTTTCAGTGAGTTTCCTCAGCTTCGACAGCGACATCACCTGGAAGCCGCCGCTGTCGGTCAGGATCGGATGCGGCCAGCGGGCGAATTCATGCAGGCCGCCGAGCCTCGCCACGCGCTCTGCGCCGGGCCTCAGCATCAGATGATAGGTGTTGCCAAGGATGATGTCCGAGCCGACGCCACGCACTTGATCCATATACATCGCCTTCACCGTGCCGCCGGTGCCGACCGGCATGAAGGCCGGGGTGCGGATTTCGCCACGCGGCATGGTGATCGCACCGCGCCGCGCTCTGCCGTTAGTCGCCAGCACCTTGAAGGTGAACTCTCTAGTCATTAGTCATTGAATTCCTTGTCATGCACCGGCGCGCTCGGAGCCTGCCTGTCCAGCGATTGCCGGTAACGGATGCAGCCACGCATGAATTTCGGCCAGGGCGGCACGGCGATAGCCGGCTCGGTCCTTTCCGGCAACAGGTCCCAGAGATCGGGATGATGCCAGCACAGATCATGGCCGGTCGCATCGCGGTGGGTGCGAATGCCGGCACGCAATTTCCTGACCTCGGCGATCAAGGCGTCGCGATCGAAGGTTTCCAGATCATCGTCCATCGTTCTCCTCCCTGAACAGAAGACTTGCGTCTCCATAGGAATAGAACCTGTAACGGGTCTCGATGGCATGCGCATAGGCCGCGCGCATCGTTTCGAGCCCCGAGAAGGCCGAAACCAGCATGAACAGCGTCGAACGCGGCAGATGGAAATTGGTCATCAGCATGTCGGCTGTCTTGAAGCGGTAGCCGGGCGTGATGAAGATGTCGGTCGGCCCCGCCCAGGCGGCGAGCCGGCCGTCGGGGGTTGCCGCACTTTCCAGCAGGCGCAGCGAGGTCGTGCCAACGGCGATGATGCGCCCGCCCCTCGCCTTCGCCGCGTTCAGCGACTCGGCGGTTTCCGGGCTGACGGAGCCGGTCTCGGCATGCATCTTGTGGTCGGCGGTGTCGTCGGCTTTCACTGGCAGGAAGGTGCCGGCGCCGACATGCAAGGTGACGAAACGGCGCTCGATGCCCTTCGCGTCAAGCGCGGCGAACAGCTCCGGCGTGAAATGCAGGCCGGCTGTCGGCGCGGCCACCGCCCCCTCCTCCCTTGCATAGATGGTCTGGTAGTCGCTGCGGTCACGCTCATCGTCCTCACGCTTCGACGCAATATAGGGTGGCAGCGGGATATGACCGACAGCGTGCAGCGCGTCGTCAAGGAACGGACCGGAAAGGTCGAAGCCAAGCAGCACCTCACCGCCATCGCCTTTCTCGATCACCGTGGCGTCGAGCTGGCCGAGAAAGCAGGAATTGCCGTCATGACCGAAATGAATGCGGTCGCCGGCGGCGACGCGCTTGCCCGGCCGCATGAAGGCCAGCCACCGGTCCGGCGCGGTGCGCATATGCAGCGTCGCTTCCACTTGCGCCACCGCCTCGCCACGGCGCCTGATGCCTTTCAGTTGCGCGGGAATGACCTTGGTGTCGTTGAAGACCAGGACATCGCCGCGCTTCAGCAAGGATGGCAGATCGCGCACCGTGCGGTTCTCAAGCCCCTCGCCCGGCCTGACCACCAGCATCCTGGCGCTGTCGCGCGGTTCGGCCGGGCGAAGCGCGATGCGCTCCTCCGGCAGTTCGAAATCGAAAAGATCGACGCGCAAGAATTCCCCGCCTCAAGGTTCAGGGCAGGTCACCGCCCAGGTGCCAACACCTTCTATGCTCAGCGTTCCGCCCATGGCAGAGCTGGATTGTTCGCTGGCCTTGACCAGCCGCAATCTGGCGACGATCGAACTGATGGCTTCATCGGTGAGGTCGATCAGCATGCGCTGATCGTCCTCGAATGCCTGTCCAACGACGATTTTCATTGAGCCCGGCTGCCCGTCCGTGGTCCATGTCTTGCCGCCGGCATCCAGCCATACACGCGCGACGGCGATGACGGCGGTGTGTCCCAGAAGGACGTCGATCGACGCAGCGCCGCCCTCGGCACTACAAACGATCGATTCTGTAGCCAGCGCCGGCGTGGCTGAAGCAGCAAACATCAGCGTGACTGCTGCGACAGCCCGGCAACTCATTTTACGTCGGCCGCAACCTTCAGCGACACGATCTTGTCGGGATCCTGCACCGGCTCGCCGCGCTTGATGTTGTCGACATTGTCCATGCCTTCGATGACCTGGCCCCAGACCGTGTACTGGCGGTTGAGGAAGGCGGCGTCGTCGAAGCAGATGAAGAACTGCGAATTGGCCGAGTTCGGGTTCTGCGAACGCGCCATAGAGCAGGTGCCGCGGCCATGGTTGGCGTTGGAGAACTCCGCCTTCAGGTCGGGTTTTTCCGAGCCGCCCATGCCCGCGCGGGACGGTGCGAACGAAGGTTTGCTGGAATTGCCGAACTTCACGTCGCCGGTCTGCGCCATGAAACCGTCGATGACGCGGTGGAACACCACGCCGTCATAGGCGCCTTCGCGCGCCAGTTCCTTGATGCGACCGACATGGCCGGGCGCCAAATCGGGAAACAGTTCGATGACGACCTTGCCCTTGGTCGTTTCCATGATGAGCGCGTTCTCGCGGTCCTTGATCTCGGCCATGTCAGATATCCTTTTGAAAAAACATATTTATTTTGACAATTTTACTTGTCTGCGGCGATGCGCACCTTGATCATCCGGTCGGGCTCGGTGACCGTGCCATTGTTCGCCTCGTCGCCCTTCTTGATCTTGTCCACCAGTTCCATGCCGCTGACGACATTGCCGACGATGGTGTACTGGCCATCGAGCGGCGGCGCCGGCGCGAACATGATGAAGAACTGGGAATTCGCGGAATTCGGGTCTTGCGAACGGGCCATGCCGACCACGCCGCGCTCATAGTGCTCGGTCTTGGAGAATTCCGCCGGCAGGTCGGGAAGATCGGACCCGCCGGTGCCGACGGCATCGGCGTTGAAGCCATTCTTCATGTTGCCGAACTTGACGTCGCCGGTCTGCGCCATGAAGCCGTCGATGACGCGGTGGAAGGCGACATTGTCGTAGGCGCCCTGGCGCACCAGCTTCTTGATTTGCGCGACATGCTTGGGCGCGAGATCCGGCCTCAGCGCAATGGTCACGTCGCCATCCTTCAGCGTGATGATCATGGTGTTTTCCGGATCGGCGGCGAAAGCCGAGACCGATGCGGTCACAAGACCGGCAAGCACGACGAGGAAAGAGGCAAGCTTTTTCAGCTGCATTGGTCTTCTCCGAGAAACTTATTTTGCGAATTTGGCGGTGAGCGCGCCGGCCACGGCCGCTGGCACGAAGGGGCGGATATCGCCTCCCATCAAGGCTATCTGGCGGACAAGTGTGGCGGTAATGGTTCGCACCGAAGGGCTGGCGGGCAGAAAAACCGTCTGCAGTTCCGGCGCCATGGTTTCGTTCATGCCGGCCATCTGCATCTCATAGTCGAGATCGGTGCCGTCGCGGAGGCCGCGGATCATGATCGAGGCGCCTTGCTTCCTGGCAGCATCGATGACCAGCCCGTCAAAGGCGACGACCTTGATGCGGGCGCCGTCGCGGCCGAATTCCGCCTTGGTCGCACTCTCGATCAGGGTCACCCGTTCCTCGAAGGAAAACAGTGGCTTCTTGCCAGGATGGATGCCGATCGCCGCGTAGACAATGTCGGCCACGGCCAGCGACGCTTTCAGCACGTCGAGATGGCCGTTGGTCAGCGGATCGAAAGAGCCGGCATAAAGGGCGATGCGTTCGGTCATGGCAGGCTTCTAGCGGGCACACGGGCGGAAGGCAAATCCGATTGATGCAACGAACGTGAACCTTTTCGCGGACATGAACGACAGATGAATGCGTTGATCACGAACGCTTCACGCAGCGTTCACTAGGTTGCAGCTTCAGAAGATGAAACCAAATCCCCATTTAATCGTTGTTAGGCGCAGGAGAACACGCACATGCTGATCTACATGCTAGCCACCGCAATGACCGTCGCCATGCTGATCGCAACCGTACTTGGGCTGCATCAGGAGGCCGATCGCGTTCGCGCCAAGTCCAACACCAAGCGTTTCGAAGGCTTTGGTGTGCGAAAGACCTACCGACACTTCTAAGTCACGTACCCCACAGATTGCATTCGCGCCGGCCATGGGCCGGCGCCGCCATTTCAAGGCCTATTCGGTGGTGTCCGTACCGGCGTCCTCGACGCTGCCATTCGACCCGGCCTCGACGTTCTCTTCGGCTTCCTCGTCCGATTGCGGTTCCGAAATCCGCTCCACCGACACGACTTTCTCGCCTTCGGCGGTATTGAAGATGGTCACGCCCTTGGTGGCGCGGCTGGCGAAACGGATATCGTGGACCGGCACGCGGATGACGGTGCCGCCATCCGAAACCAGCATGATCTGGTCGTCATTGCCGACCGGGAAGGTCGCCACCAGGCGGCCGATCTCTGCCGTCTTCGACACATCGGTGGCGCGGATGCCCTTGCCGCCGCGTCCTGTCAGGCGGAAATCATAGGACGACGAGCGCTTGCCATAACCATATTCCGTCACCGTCAGCACGAACTGCTCATGCGCCTTGAGGAACTCGTAGCGTTCGTCGGAAAGCTCCGTTTCCTCGCCGACCTCCTCATTGGTGAGCTGGATGTCTTCCTCCTCGCCGGCGGCGATATCGGCAGCGAGCCGCCGTTCGGCCACCACCCGCTTGAGATAGGCGGCACGCTCGGCCGGCGGCGCGTCGACATGTTCGATCACCGCCATTGAGATCACCCTGTCGGTGTCGGCCATGGCGATGCCGCGCACGCCGACCGAATTGCGGCTCTGGAAGACGCGCACATCGCTGACCGAAAAGCGGATGCATTGGCCGGAACTTGCTGTCAAAAGCACGTCGTCATTGTCTGTGCAGGTCTCGACGCCGAGGATCTCGTCGCCTTCCTCCTCCAGCTTCATGGCGATCTTGCCATTGCGGTTGACCTGGACGAAGTCCGACAGCTTGTTGCGGCGCACGGTGCCGCGCGTGGTGGCAAACATCACATCGAGTTCGCCCCAGCTCGTTTCGTCCTCGGGCAGCGGCATGATCGTGGTGATGCGCTCACCCTGTTCCAGCGGCAGCATGTTGATCAGCGCCTTGCCGCGCGACTGCGGGTTGCCGATCGGCAGACGCCACACCTTTTCCTTGTAGACAATGCCGCGCGAGGAGAAGAACAGCACCGGCGTATGCGTGTTGGCGACGAACAGCCGGGTGACGAAATCCTCTTCCTTGGTCGACATGCCGGAGCGGCCCTTGCCGCCACGGCGCTGCGCTCGGTAGAGCGACAGCGGCACGCGCTTGATGTAGCCGGAATGGCTGACCGTCACGACCATGTCCTCGCGCTGGATCAGGTCCTCGTCTTCCATGTCCGCCCCACCGTCGGTGAGCTCGGTGCGGCGCGGCGTGCCGAACTCGTCGCGCACGGCGATGAGTTCATCCTTGACGATCTGCTGGATCCGGGCGCGGGAGGACAAAATGTCAAGATAATCAACAATTTCGACGCCGATCGTATTCAACTCGTCAGCGATCTCGTCGCGGCCGAGCGCGGTCAGGCGCTGCAGGCGCAGTTCGAGGATGGCGCGGGCCTGCTCCTCTGACAGATTGTAGGTGCCGTCCTCGTTGATGCGATGGCGCGGATCGTCGATCAGGAGGATCAGCGATTCGACGTCGCCCGAGGGCCAGCGTCGTTCCATCAACTGCTCGCGTGCCGTTTGCGGATCCGGCGCGGTGCGGATGAGCTTGATCACCTCGTCGATATTGGCGACGGCGATGGCCAAACCGACCAGCACATGGGCGCGGTCGCGCGCCTTGCGCAGCAGGAATTTCGTACGCCGGCTGATCACCTCCTCGCGGAAGGCGACAAACGCCTTCAGCATGTCGATCAGCGTCAGCACTTCCGGCTTGCCGCCGTTGAGCGCCACCATATTGGCGCCGAAGGACGTCTGCAGCGGCGTGAAGCGATAGAGCTGGTTGAGGATGACGTCGGCGACCGCGTCGCGCTTCAGTTCGATGACGACGCGATAGCCCTGGCGGTCACTTTCGTCGCGAATGTCGGAAATGCCTTCGATGCGCTTGTCGCGCACCAGTTCGGCCATTTTCTCGATCATCGAGGCCTTGTTCACCTGGTAGGGAACCTCGGTGATGACGATCGATTCACGATCGTTGCCACGCTGCTCGACATTGACGCGGCCGCGCATGACGATGGAGCCGCGACCAGTCGAATAGGCACTGTAGATACCGGAACGGCCAAGCACGATGCCGCCGGTCGGGAAATCCGGTCCCGGGATGATCTCCATCAGCGCCGGCAGGTCGATCGCCGGATTGTCGATGATGGCGATGGCGCCATTGCAGACTTCGGCGAGATTGTGCGGCGGAATGTTGGTGGCCATGCCGACGGCAATGCCGCCGGACCCGTTGACCAACAGGTTCGGGAAGCGAGCCGGCAGGACCTTCGGCTCGGTATCGGAGGCATCATATGTGTCCTGGAAATCGACGGTTTCCTTGTCGATATCCTCCAGCAATTCATGCGCGACCTTTGTCAGCCGCGACTCGGTGTAACGCATCGCCGCCGGCGGATCGCCGTCGATCGAGCCGAAATTGCCCTGCCCGTCGATCAGCGGCACGCGCAGCGACCAGTCCTGCGCCATGCGCACCAAGGCGTCATAGATGGAGGCGTCGCCATGCGGATGGTATTTACCCATCACGTCGGCGACCGGGCGGGCCGACTTCACATATTTGCGGTTCCAGTGGTAGCCGCTCTCATGGGCGGCGTAGAGAATGCGCCGATGCACCGGCTTCAAACCGTCGCGCACGTCAGGCAGGGCACGGCTGACGATCACGCTCATGGCGTAATCGAGATAGGAGCGCTGCATCTCCTCAATGATGGATATCGGCTCTATGCCGGTCGGGCCGCCATCTGCGCCCCGCGGTGGTTTCTGGTCGGTCAAATCAGGTCACAATCCAGTCGGGAATCACTGGCTGCTTATATAGGAAGCGCCGCCGAAACTCCAATATCGGAGACGGCTTTTCCAGAGACAATTTCGTTGGTAATTTCAAAAGGATACCACCGATTGCGACGATATGGCCAAGGCGCCTTTCGCCATTGCCAAGGCAAAGCCCGCCATCAAGGGGGCGCGACCGCGACAACCCGGCCATCGTATCGCTTTAGGGACATGGAACGGGTCAAAGCCAAGAAACACGCCGGCGGGCGCGATAGGCGCCGGGCGCTTCCCCCATGACCCGCCGGAAGCGGCGGG
>NZ_NWQG01000059.1:0-23855 GCF_002529485.1 Mesorhizobium sanjuanii | reverse complement strand
AAACCCGCCTCGAAGGCAATCGCCGAGATCGCATCGTTCGACATCCGCAGCCGCACCGCTGCCCGGTGCAGCCGCGTCTTCAGCAGGAACTGGTAAGGCGTCATGCCCGCCACTTGCCGGAATGTCCGCAGGAAATGATAGGGACTGGTCGCCGTCCCGTCGGCAAGTTCGGCGAGCGAAAGCGGCCGGTCGGCCTCCAGCTCGATCAGCCTGACTGCTTCGGCAACCCGTTTCTGGTCGCGGCGGCTTGGCGGCCTGCGAGCCCGCATGGAACCGGTGGTTGCGGCGACCACCGCGCCGGCGATGCGCAGGCCGAGGTCCTCGAACGCATCGCTTTCAGCCGTCTCGCGCGCGGCCTCCGCCTCCGCCAGCAGCGGCGCCAGCACCGGCAGGGGCGGCAAGCGAGGCGCCGCAAAGCCCAGTCGCCTCGCGCCGGGCACCTCAGCGATGATACCTTCCATATAGTCCGGGGCAAAATGGAACGAGAGGCAGCGGTCGCCGGCTCCATGTTCGTGGCCGCATTCGTAGCAGGCGCCGGGATTGCCGAGCAGGATGGCGCCGGGAGCCAGCATCGCCATGCCCTGCCGCGTGCGGTAGCGGAAGGTGCCGCTGGTCACCGCGGCGACACAGTAAGTCCGGTGCTCTTCCTCGAACGGCCTGTCGCCGGCGCCGGCCGTGCACACCACGTCGGACACGTGCCAGCCCGGCCCCGATGCCAGGTTTTGCTCGCTCGTCGTCATGGTCTGAAAGATAGCAATTTTTCCCAAGCGCAGAACCCAGCCATGGCCCTATTGGTCGCGCTCTCCTGACAAACGAGGCAGCAACCATGACCGATCCCTTGACCCAAGCGCTGCACAGCGACGGCCCCAACCCCGACCTGGCTGAAAAACTGGATCTCTATGGACGCTTCGTCGGCGCCTGGACATTCGATGCAACACGCCATCTCGAAGACGGCACGGTTCTGACCGGGCGCGGCGAGGTGCATTTTGGCTGGGTTCTGGAAGGCAAGGCAATCCAGGATGTATGGATCCTGCCCGCGCGGAACACTGGCGCACAGGCTTCGCTCGGCACATGGACGTTCTATGGCACGACATTGCGCGTCTACGATCCTGGCGCCGACGCCTGGCACATTTTCTGGAGCGACCCGCGCAACCAGTATTTTAGCCGCCAGCTCGGTCGCGCCGAAGGCGACACGATCGTCCAGCAAGGTGTCGACGCCCGTGGCTCCTCCGTGCGCTGGAGCTTCTTCCGGATCACCGAGAACTCGTTCCGCTGGCTGGGTGAGTGCGCGCATGACGGCAGCGCGGACTGGCGCCTCGAGGTCGAGTTCCTGGCGCGCCGCATCACTCCAGCCTGATCAACCAACGCATTGCAAACATGGAGAAAAATATGCTTGACCACGTCTCGATTGGCGTCCGCGACGCCGATGCCGCGAAACGCTTCTACGATGCCGCGTTGAAACCGCTCGGCTACACATGCCTCAGCCAGTCACCCGGCTCGCTCGGCTATGGCCGGGAAACGGTGGCGCTGTGGGTGAACGAGGCTTCGCGGCCGGTGAAGGCGGACGCGGAGTCCGGCCTGCATTTCTGCTTCGCCGCGCCGACGCGCGCCAGTGTCGATGCGTTCCACGCGGCGGCACTGCGCGAAGGCGGCAGCGACAATGGCCCGCCCGGCCTGCGAGCATCCTATGGCGACAACTACTATGCCGCCTTCGTCATCGACCCGGACGGCTACCGCATCGAGGCCTATTGCAGCAAAGCCGGCTAGCCGGCTTCTCCTGCCTGTTTGCAGCGCCCCTGCTTTGCTCTACCAATTAAGCAGTGCGGGCGCTGCCCGGCGGGGAGGGTTAGAGATGCCGAGCTTCGACAGCCTGTTCAACGCTTTCGTCACCATCCTGGTGACCATCGATCCGCCCGGGCTGGCGCCGCTCTTCCTTGCCGTGACGCGCGGCATGAACCGCGAGGAGCGTCAGCAGGTCTCTGTCCGCGCCTCGATCATCGGTTTCCTGGTGATGGCGCTGTTCGCTGTCGCCGGGGCGTCGATCCTGTCGGTGTTCGGCATTACCTTGCCGGCCTTTCGCGTCGCCGGCGGCTTTCTGTTGTTCTTCATCGCTTTCGAAATGGTGTTCGAGCGGCGGCAGGACCGCAAGGAGAAGATCGGCGACGTCGCCATCACCAAGGACATGATCCACAACATCGCTGCCTTCCCGCTGGCGATCCCGCTGATTGCCGGTCCGGGCGCGATTTCGGCGACTGTCCTGCTTTCCGGCTCGTTCCAGGGTTTTGCCGCGCAGGCAGCGCTGGTCGCCATCATCTTCGTCTGCCTGGCCATCACCTATCTGGTGTTCGTGCTGGCCGAGCGCATCGACCGCATCCTCGGCCAGACCGGCCGTTCGATCCTGACTCGGCTGCTCGGCGTTATCCTGGCGGCGCTCGCCGTGCAGTTCGTCGCCGATGGCATCAAGGCATTGGTGATGGGGTAGACCACACCGCCTTCAACGAAGGGCTGCCTCCTACTGCCTACTGCCCTACTGCCCTACTGCCCTACTGCCTGTCGTATCGATCACTTCGAAATCGTGCGTTATGGTCGCCGTCTTGGCCAGCATTGCCGAGGCCGAGCAGTATTTTTCGATCGACAGGTTGATCGCCCGTTTCACCTTGTCGTGCGAGAGCGCCCTGCCCTTGACGATGAAACGCATATGGATGCGGGTGAACACCCTTGGCTCGGTTTCCGCCCGTTCGGCATCGAGTTCGACCACGCAGTCCTCGACCGCCTCGCGGCCCTTTTCCAGGATATGGACCACGTCATAGGCCGAGCAGCCGCCAGTGCCGATCAGCACCAGTTCCATCGGGCTCGGTCCCGGCGTTCTGCCCTCCGGTCCATGCGCGGTCCCCAGCACCAGTTTGTGACCGCTGCCGGACTCGCCGACGAAGGTGCGATCCTCGACCCATTTGACGCGTGCTTTCACTGTATTCTTCCTTGCAAAGCTACCCTATTGGCCGAACACGACCGCGTGCATGATGCGGCCGGGCAGCAGCGTGAAGATGCCGGCGCCGATCAGCGCGAAAACATAGAGCTTGATCATGGCGCCGCGATGCGCGGCGACTTTATGGCTGTGCGCATGCCAGACCGCCAGCGGCACGGTGACCAGCACCAGGATCGACAGGAGATGGATCGGGCTGAACGGACCGATCAGGCGTATCTCCCGGATCCAAAAACTGGAGATAGCGATGAGCAGCATCAGCGCTGCCCAGACATAGCCGAACACCCGGTGGCGCGGCGTGCCTTTCGGCAACGCCAGCTGCGCTCCGCCTATCGCCAGTGCGGCAAAGGCCGCAAACGCATGCCACGGGATCGGAGGGGGCGCGGATAGCAGTGGTCCGAGAGACATCTCGCCCTCTCCTCAAATGCCCCAGCTCAAACACCCGACAGCGGCATTCACTCAGAACGGTATTTCGTCGTCCAGTTCGCGTGACGAACCACCGCCGCCGCCCTTTGATCCACCACCGCTGCCGCCGCCGCGGTTGAAGCTCTCGCCTGGGCCTGACTGGCCAAAATCGGAGCCGCGGCTGTTGCCGCCACCAGCATAGTTGCCAACCTGACCGCCGCCTTCGCCGCGCGCGTCGAGCATCTGCAACTCGCCACGGAATTTCTGCAGCACGATTTCGGTCGTGTAGCGGTCATTGCCGGTCTGATCCTGCCATTTGCGCGTCTGCAGCTGGCCCTCGACATAGACCTTCGCGCCCTTCTTCAGATACTGCTCGGCCACCTTGGCGAGCTGGTCATTGAAGATGACGACATTGTGCCACTCGGTCTTTTCCTTGCGCTCGCCGGAATTCTTGTCGCGCCAGCTTTCCGACGTGGCGATACGGATGTTGACGACCGGATCACCGGAATTCAGGCGGCGGATTTCAGGGTCCGCCCCGAGATTGCCGACCAGAATGACCTTGTTGACGCTACCCGCCATCACACTTCTCCGCGCTCATCCGAAACCAAATTTCTGTCGCACGCACCTTACAGGCTGCGGACAATCCCCGCCTGCTGTGGCTGCCTTTTCCCACAAGGTTTTTGTTCTCTTTTCGTTCCTATTTCTTTCAACTGCCGTTGTCAAGGAATGTCAGCAATCGGCGGCATCTCCACGCCATTTCATATGGGCGGGAAAAGACTGCTTGCCAAACCAATAAGTATCGACTTATGTTTTTGCCATGATCGAAGCAGAGATTTTTCGCGCCCTTGCCGACCCGACGCGCCGCGCCGTCTACGAGCGGCTCGCCGCCAGCGAGATGACGGTATCGGAATTGCGTAGCGGCATGACGGTGTCGCAGCCGGCCGTCTCCCAGCATCTCGCGGTGCTGCGCGGCGCCGGCCTGGTCACCGAGCGGCGGTCCGGCCGCAATGCCTATTATCGCGCCGATCCGCAGGGGCTTGAGCCACTGCTCGGCTGGATCGAACGCTACCGTGCATTCTGGCCGGAGCGCATCGAGAGGCTGAAGACGGTTTTGAAGGACATGGATCAATGACGGACGAAAAGCAGGTGCAGACTTCGACAGACTCCCTCGCCTTCGAGTGCGAGCTTCCGGACCCGCCGGAGAAAGTCTGGCGAGCACTGACCGAGCCGAGGCTGCTCGCGGCCTGGCTGATGCCCAACGACATCGAACCGGAAATCGGCAGCCACTTTGCCTTTGCCGGGCCTGACGCGCGGATCGACTGCGAAGTCCTCGAGGCCGAACCTGGGCGGCGGCTGCGCTATTCCTGGCGCGAGCGGCCAAAGACCCAGGATGCATCCCGCCCGGAGCCGCTCGACAGTCCAATGGACAGCATCGTCACGTTCACGCTCGATCGCACAACCACCGGCGGCACGCGTCTGCGCATTGTCCATGACGGTTTCGTACGAGCCGCGACACCCGTTGCTGCCTCACCCCAAGTCACAATGGCCAGCGCCGGCTGCCGGCTTTCGCTAGGCGCGCCCAACACGCCTAATCCGCCTGGCGCCGCAAACATGCCGCGCATGTTGCTACGCGCGGCTTGAACGACAACCAGGAGAAAAAGATGAGCGGGCTTGCCAATCTGGTGCCGATGGTGATCGAGCAATCGAGCCGCGGCGAACGCGCCTTCGACATTTTTTCGCGGTTGCTGCGCGAGCGCATCGTCTTCATCAACGGAGAGATCAACGACGGCATGTCGGCGCTGGTCTGCGCGCAGCTTCTGTCGCTGGAATCGGACAATCCCGACAAGGAGATCTCGCTCTACATCAACTCACCAGGCGGCGTGGTGACCAGCGGTTTCGCCATCTACGACACGATGCGATATATCTCCTGCCCGGTGTCGACCGTCTGCATGGGCTTTGCCGCCTCGATGGCTTCTTTCCTGCTGATGGCGGGCACGCCGGGGCGGCGCATCGCGCTGCCCAACACCAGCATTGTGCTGCACCAGCCATTGGGCGGCTTCCAGGGTCAGGCCTCCGATATCCAGCGTCACGCCGAAGGCATCCTGCGCACCAAGAAGCGTATGACCGAGCTCTATGCGCATCATTGCGGCCGCACCTATGAAGAGGTCGAGCGCACACTCGACCGCGATTTCTTCATGACCGCCGAGGACGCCAAGGCATGGGGCCTCGTCGACCATGTTTTCGATACGCGCAAGAAGGCGGCATGAGGCTGCCGGCTGACACGCGGCAATTTGATCGCGACCGGTCTGGCCTCGCCCGCGGCGTGACACTATAGTCCGCGACATGACCGACAGCCGTTCATCCAGACCATTGCGCCTTGTCGCCGCCTTTGCCGGTGCCTGTTTGCTGGCCGGCAACGCATTTGCCGATGACAGTTCGCCGCAAAAGGGCGCCCTGCCCGGCGTGACCAGCGACTATCGCATCGCCAGGCCGGCCCCGCAGCCTGAACCCGACGACGCGTTGCCGGCCGGTGGCAACGGCCAGTTCAAGATCGGCAATACCGATGTCAGGATTTCCGGCAGCATAACCGTCGACATGGCGACAGGCGGGATCAGGCCGCCAAACCACTGAGCCAGGCGATATCGGTTTCCTGCGAGCGTCGGCGCTGCCCTTCACCTGCCTGCCGGCATCCTCTCCCGTAAACGGGGCGAGGGACGCTCCGGTCGACGCTTTCGCCAAGCACCAACGTTGCAGAAATAGCGCCGCAGTTGCCACTTTCTCCCCGTTTGCGGGGAGAAATGCCCGGCGGGCAATGAGGGGCAGCGCCGACGCCCACAATTGGTCGTTGCCGACAAGATCGGTCGAGAAGATGCTTCACGGCGATCCCCACAAATGTAAGCCCCGCCGCTGCTTCTGCAGTCTGACGGGGCTTTCAAGGATCTTAAATCCAAATTCGCCGGGAATGTTTTACCGGCTTTTGATTTCGGATGCTTCGCGGCGTTCAGCCGACGATCCGACCAGTGGTCTCTGATTGTTGGGGATCGGCAAGTCACGGTTTGTCGGGCGGCGCATACGCCTACCCTGGCACTTATGCCTGCCGTGGCTCCAGCGATATCTGGAGCCTCAAGGGACTATCCGGTGGCGTCATGCTCCGCTCCTGTGTCCGTTGCGACAATGTCGTCCGAAGCGCAAATCGCACAGCCTGCGGCGTCTCGCAGGCCGCCTGTGGGCGACGAGGCCATCGAAAGACGGCCGGCTTCGTTGACTGTTTGAGACTGCGCCCCTCGGTCGGCGACGTCAACCGTCAATAGCCGGGTTACAAAAAATGTGATCGCCAGAGATCACGTAAGGGTCAGGTTACGCGGGGTCAATTCCCCACAGCTTTTGTCAGGAGAGTGTTCGGCCTTTGTTCTTTCCGCTTGCCCGCTCGCGCGAAAGACGGTTAAACGCTTTTGTCGAGATTTGTGGCGTCTCTCGACGTGGCGGCGAAAATACCTACATAGGGGATGGCCGGGAACCCCCGCCATTCCAGCAGATTCCAGACCTGAGGCGGCGACCGGCGATGGCCGACCATAAGTATCTCTCCATTCGCGGGGCGCGCGAACACAATCTGAAGAATGTCGATCTCGACCTGCCGCGTGACAGCCTGATCGTCATGACCGGCCTGTCCGGCTCCGGCAAGTCGTCGCTCGCCTTCGACACCATCTATGCTGAGGGCCAGCGGCGCTATGTCGAGAGCCTGTCGGCCTATGCCAGGCAATTCCTGGAAATGATGCAGAAGCCTGATGTCGACCAGATCGACGGCCTGTCGCCTGCCATCTCCATCGAGCAAAAGACCACCTCGAAGAACCCGCGCTCGACGGTCGGCACCGTCACCGAGATCTACGACTATATGCGGCTGCTGTTCGCGCGCGTCGGCATTCCCTATTCGCCGGCCACCGGCCTGCCGATCGAGAGCCAGACGGTTTCGCAGATGGTCGACCGCGTGCTGGCGGTCGAGGAAGGCACTCGCCTGTTCATCCTCGCGCCCATCGTGCGCGGTCGCAAGGGCGAGTACCGCAAGGAACTGCTGGAGCTGCAGAAGAAGGGCTTTCAGCGCGTCAAGGTCGACGGCGTCTTCTACGAGATCGCCGATGTGCCGGCGCTGGACAAGAAGTACAAGCATGACATCGACGTCGTCGTCGACCGCATCGTCGTGCGCGGCGACCTCGCCACGCGGCTGGCCGATTCCATCGAAACGGCGCTGAAGCTCGCCGAAGGGCTGGCGGTCGCCGAATTCGCCGACCGGCCGCTCGACGCCAGCCAGACCGGCGAGGATTCGGTCAACAAGTCGAAGAACGAGACGCATGAGCGCATCCTGTTCTCGGAAAAATTCGCCTGCCCGGTCTCCGGTTTCACCATTCCCGAGATCGAGCCGAGGCTGTTCTCCTTCAACAATCCGTTCGGCGCCTGCCCGACCTGCGACGGCCTCGGCAGCCAGCGCGCCATTGACGCCAGCCTGGTGGTGCCCGACGACAATATCTCGCTGCGCGCCGGCGCCGTCAGCCCGTGGGCGAAGTCGACCTCGCCCTACTACGCGCAGACGCTGGAAGCTCTGGGCAAGGCCTATGACTTCAAGCTTGGCGACAAGTTTAGGGATCTCAGCGAAGAGGCTAAGCAGGCCATCCTGCGTGGCACAGGCGAGCGCGAAATCACATTCCAGTATGATGACGGCCTGCGTTCCTACAAGACGACCAAGACGTTCGAAGGCGTCATTCCCAACCTCGAGCGACGCTGGAAGGAGACCGAATCCGCCTGGATGCGCGAGGAGATCGAGCGCTTCATGTCGGCCACGCCCTGCCCGGCCTGCCACGGCTACCGGCTGAAGCCGGAGGCGCTGGCGGTAAAGATCGCGGGCAAGCATATCGGCGAGGTTACTGAACAGTCGATCCGCAAGGCCGACCAGTGGTTCACCGAATTGCCCGCCCAGCTCAACGACAAGCAAAACGAAATCGCCGTGCGCGTCCTGAAGGAGATTCGCGAGCGGCTGCGCTTCCTCAACGATGTCGGGCTCGACTATCTGACGCTGTCGCGCAATTCGGGCACGCTGTCGGGCGGCGAAAGCCAGCGCATCCGGCTGGCCTCGCAAATCGGCTCGGGGCTGACCGGCGTGCTCTATGTGCTGGACGAGCCGTCGATCGGCCTGCATCAGCGTGACAATGCCCGACTGCTCGATACGCTGAAGCACCTGCGCGACATCGGCAACACGGTGATCGTCGTCGAGCATGACGAGGACGCCATCCTGCATGCCGATTATGTCGTCGACATCGGCCCGGCCGCCGGCATCCATGGCGGCGAGATCATCGCGCAGGGGACGCCGCAACAGGTCATGGCCAATCCCAATTCGATCACCGGCAAATATCTGTCGGGCGCGCTCGAAGTGGCGACGCCTGGGGTGCGGCGCGAGGCCAAGAAGAACCGGCGTCTGAAGATCGTCGGCGCGCGCGGCAACAATCTGAAGAACGTCACCGCCGAAATCCCGCTTGGCACGTTTACCGCCGTCACCGGCGTGTCCGGCGGCGGCAAGTCGACCTTCCTGATCGAGACGCTGTTCAAGGCGGCCTCGCGCCGCATCATGGGCTCGCGCGAGCACCCGGCCGATCATGACCGCATTGAGGGCCTCGAATTCCTCGACAAGGTCATCGACATCGATCAGTCGCCGATCGGACGGACCCCGCGCTCGAACCCCGCCACCTATACCGGCGCCTTCACGCCGATCCGCGACTGGTTCGCCGGCCTGCCGGAGGCCAAGGCGCGCGGCTACCAGCCCGGCCGTTTCTCCTTCAACGTCAAGGGCGGCCGCTGCGAGGCATGCCAGGGCGACGGCGTCATCAAGATCGAGATGCACTTCCTGCCCGACGTCTATGTCACCTGCGACGTCTGCCACGGCAAGCGCTATAACAGAGAGACGCTCGATGTCCTGTTCAAGGGCAAGTCGATCGCCGACGTGCTCGACATGACGGTCGAGGAAGGCGTCGACTTCTTCGCCGCCGTGCCCGGCGTGCGCGACAAGCTGGAGACGCTGAAGCAGGTCGGATTGGGTTATATCCATATCGGCCAGCAGGCGACGACGCTGTCGGGCGGCGAGGCGCAGCGGATAAAGCTTGCCAAGGAATTGTCGCGCAAGGCGACCGGCAAGACGCTCTATATCCTCGACGAGCCGACCACCGGCCTGCATTTCCACGATGTCGCCAAACTCCTGGAAGTGCTGCATGAGCTGGTCGATCAGGGCAACACGGTCGTCGTCATCGAGCATAATCTCGAAGTGATAAAAACCGCCGACTGGGTGCTCGACCTCGGCCCCGAAGGCGGCGATGGCGGCGGCGAGCTGGTCGCCTCCGGCACGCCGGAAGACATCGTGCGCGAAAAGCGCAGCTACACCGGCCAGTTCCTGAGGGAATTGCTGGAGCGGCGCCCCGGAGGCAAGCGCGAAGCGGCGGAGTGAACGTCTTGTTCGATCGATGCTGATGGAGACCGGCGCTGTCGTGGAAGAGACCGACGTGTTCGCGGACATCGAAGGTGCCAAAGCACTTATCGATTGGTTCGGATTCGTTCCGAATTTTCACGACGCCGAGCTGCTCGATATCGAGTTGTTCTCAAACCGCTTTGGACGACTGCGTCTCCACGCTTTCCGGATGACCGACAAGGTTGACGAGAAAGGTAATTATATCCTTGATCGACATGTACTCGTGAGTTTGACTCTCGAAGAGGTCAGGGAAATCTCGCTGGATTACTTCGAACTTATTGGCATCGTTAGCTGCCTGCGGGTCACGAAGACTGGCAATAGATATCGAGTTGAATGGGAATCCTCCTATGGGGTCGACGGGGCCATTGTAGCGAAAAATATACGCATCGACTTCGAAGAATGGCACCCGGATTCCGCGTTATCGGAGGCGAGGAAATGACCATGCAATTGGCCCGCACCGGGGATCTCGCCACTATAGTCTCGCTGACCGAATCCGCCTACGCGCCCTACACCGCGTTGCTCGGTGCGCCGCCAATACCGGTCACAGAGGACTACGCGCCACGCATCGAACGCGGCGAGGTCTGGCTGCTGGAAAGCGGCGATGAGACGGCCGGACTTCTGGTTCTCGAACGGCACCCGGATCACACGATGATCTTCAGCGTCGCGGTCGCGCCGGGCTTTCAGGGCAAGGGCTTCGGCATCAAGCTTCTCAATTTCGCCGATGAGCAGACGCGACAGTGGCGCCTGCCGGAGGTGCGGCTCTACACGAATGCGAGGATGGAGCGGAATATCGCGCTCTACACGGCCTATGGCTTTCGTGAAACGGGCCGCCGGCCCAATCCATACCGGACTGGATGGACGGTGGTCGACATGGCAAAGCCCGTCAACGATATAGCCTCGGCCTGATCGCATTTCGGAGGAGAAGACAATGAGCAGCCATGGAACAATCCGCGCCGGCATGGGCGGCTGGACCTTTGAGCCTTGGGACACCTCCTTCTATCCGGACAAGCTCTCAAAGGCCAAGCAGCTCAACTACGCCAGCCGGCAGGTGCCGAGTATCGAGGTCAACGGCACCTATTATTCCAGCTTCAAGGAGCCGACCTTCGTCAAATGGGCAAACGAGGCGCCGGACGGTTTCGTCTATTCGCTGAAGGGCAATCGCTTCGTTACCAACCGCCGGGTGCTCGGCGAGGCCGGCGAGTCCATGATGCGTTTCCTGGGCTCGGGCGTCGCGGCACTTGGCGACAAGCTCGGGCCGATCCTGTGGCAGTTCGCGCCGACGAAGAAATTCGATCCGGACGATTTCGAGGCCTTCTTGAAACTGCTGCCGGAAAAGCAGGACGGCGTGGCGCTGCGCCACGCGGTCGAAGTGCGCAACGACAGTTTTGTCGCGCCGGAATTCCCCGCTTTGGCGCGCAAATACAAGGTCGCCATCGTCTATGCCGACCACGCCAAATATCCTGATATTGCAGACGTCACCGGTGATTTCATCTATGCCCGGCTGCAGACCGGCAGCGACGACAATCCCGACTGCTACACACCGAAAGGGCTGGACGAGTGGGCGGCGCGTGCCAAGACCTGGGCGGAAGGCATGGTTCCCGCCGACCTGCGGCGTGCCGATCCCGCCACCGAGGCGCCGGTCAGGCCGCGTGACGTGTTCGTCTACTTCATCACCGAAGGCAAGGTTCGCGCCCCATTCGGCGCCATGGCCTTGATGAAGCGCGTGACAGACTGACAGACCGAAGCGCTTGGAATCGTGGCGTCTTCGCCGCATCGTAACCTTATCGATACCTCCTTGCTGCATGACTCCAGTCGGGCCAGGTCGCGGAGTTGCGACCGTCGTGGCAAGGAACGCGGGGCATGTCGCTTGACTACAACTCACTTCTGCTAGCCATCGGTTTCTCGGCCGCTTGCCTCAGTTTGACGTTGTTCGGCATCTGGCTGACAGCCCGCACCGAAAAATTTCTGCTGACCTGGGCGATCAGCGCGTTGCTTATCGTCGGCGACGTTTTCATCTACAGGGACTATATCTACGCGCCGGGACGCCTACTCGGCATGGCGAGTTTCGCCGTGCTCCTCGTCGGCTTCTCGACGATGCTGGGCGCCGCCTACCAGTTCACGTCAGGCCGATCGCCGATCCCGCTGACGGTCCTCGGCAGCGGCATCTCGCTTGCCGTGGCATTGCCGCCCATGGCGCTTGGATATGACGGGCTCGGCTTCATGCTCGAGAATTCCTGTGCCGCCTTGCTTTTGTTCGCGACGGCTCGTGAATACTGGAAAGGACGCGCCGAGGCGCCTGTCCCGATCATCAGCCTCACGGTGCTCTACTGCGCCACCGCCGTGTCCTTCGTGCTCTGTGCCACGGTTCTCGCATGGGACGGCCGATTGGTTCTCGGACATGCGCCGAGCAACTGGGCCGAAAATCTCAGCCTCGTCATCGTCATTGCCTCGATGACCGGCGTCGGCGCCCTTTCGCTGGCGCTTAACCAGGGACGCCTGGCCCGATATCACCGCCTGGATGCATTGACCGATCCGCTGACCGGCCTGCTCAACCGGCGCGCGCTGTTCGATCTCAACAACAGTGCCCCGATCGGAGCCTTCACGGCAGTGGTCGTGTTCGATCTCGATGGCTTCAAGGCCATCAATGACGAATTCGGCCATGCCACGGGCGATCGCGTGCTGAAAGTGTTCGCCGAGGAATTGGCCCGGGATCTTCGCCCGACCGACGTTGCCGCGCGCATGGGTGGAGAGGAATTCGCGCTGGTTCTGGGACGGACCTTGCCCGAAACGGTGGAGCTTGCCGCCGAACGCATACGCACCGCCTTCGCCGCGCGCGTCATCGAGACCGAGACGCGTCCCCTGAAATGTACGGTCAGCGCCGGGTTCGCTTTCGGCAGCAAGGAAGGTCTGAGCTTCGACAAGGTGCTCAGCGGCGCCGATAAGGCGCTCTATGCCGCCAAGCGCGGCGGCCGCAACCGTGTTTCGACACTGCGACGCGCGAGCTAGCGGCCAGCAACCTTAGCCGGTCCTCAAGCCGCCATGACGATCTCATTGTAGGCATCGAGGTCGACATAGAAGACCTTGGTGATCTCCGCGATTAGTTCGTCGTGGTCATACCCTTGCGATTTCAGAATGTTGATGGCGGTCATGATGTCGACGCGCTCGGTGAGCCGTCGTTTCTGATAGTCCTCGACGTAACGTTCCATAGGCTGTCCCTGGTGCCCGAAAAGTTGAAACAACGATCAAACCACGGGAGGGAAGCCGCCCGCACGAAGCGTGGTGGCGCGGCTTGCACCTTCCTCTGATCTGCCGATTGAGACTGATACGGAAAGCGGCCGACTCACCAAGGCCAAGCGAAGCCTAGCATGCAATCTTCAACGCGCCAGGGTTGCAAACGGTGGGATTGAAGAAGAATCTAGACGGTCAGGAATTTGCGGACATCCGCCCGGTCGAGATCTTCCGCCGGGCCGGTATGGACGATCTGGCCGCGGTCCATGATGTTGACCTCGTCGGCCAGTTCCCGGCAGAAATCGAGATACTGCTCGACCAATAGCACGGCAATGCCCGCCTGGTCGCGCAGGTAGCGGATGGCGCGGCCGATATCCTTGATGATCGACGGCTGGATGCCTTCGGTCGGCTCGTCGAGCACCAGCAGCTTCGGCCGCATCACCAGCGCCCTGCCGATCGCAAGCTGCTGCTGCTGGCCGCCGGAAAGATCTCCGCCACGGCGCGCGAGCATCTGCTTGAGCACCGGAAACAGCTCGAAGACATGGCCGGGAATATTGCGGTCGGCGCGCTTCAGCGGCGCGAAGCCTGATTCGAGATTTTCCCGCACGCTGAGCAGCGGAAAGATCTCCCTGCCTTGCGGCACGAATGCGATGCCCGACCGGGCGCGGTCATACGCCGCGCTCCGGTCGAGCGCCTTCCCCTCGAAGGCAACGCTTCCGCTCGTCAGCCGGTGGTGGCCGACGATCGATCTCATCAAACTGGTTTTGCCAACGCCATTGCGGCCGAGCACGCAGGTGATCTTGCCCGCGCCGGCCTTGAGCGAGACGCCGCGCAGCGCCTGGGCGGCGCCGTAGTGGAGCGTGGCGTTGGAGACTTCGAGCATGATCAGGGCCTTCTCCAACGCCGGAAGAAGGAGAGATCGAAACGATGGAACGAAACCCGCCAGACCATGATCATCTCCCGAGATAAACTTCGACGACGCGCTCGTCGGCCGAAACGAAATCGAGCGAGCCTTCGGACAGCACCGAGCCTTCGTGCAGGCAGGTGACCTTGACACCCAGTTCGCGCACGAAATGCATGTCGTGCTCGACGACGATGACCGAATGGTCGCGCGCGATATCCCTGAGCAGCCGCGCCGTCTCCTCGGTCTCGGCGTCGGTCATGCCGGCGACCGGCTCATCGACCAGCAGCAGCTTTGGGTCCTGCGCCAGGAGCATACCGATCTCGAGCCATTGCTTCTGTCCATGGCTCAGATTGGCGGCAAGTTCGTCGCGCTTGTCGCCGAGCCGGATGATGCCGAGGATGTCGTCGATCCGCCTTACCTCGGCCACTGAGCGGCGATGGAACAGCGCCGGGAAGATCGAGCGCGGCCCCTTCAGCGCCAGCATCAGGTTCTCCTCGATCGTGTGGCTTTCGAAGACGGTCGGCTTCTGGAATTTCCGGCCGATGCCCATCATGGCGATCTCGGCCTCGTCATGCTTGGTCAGGTCGACCTGGCCGTCGAAGAAAACCTCGCCCTGGTCGGGCCGCGTCTTGCCGGTGACGATGTCCATCATCGTCGTCTTGCCGGCGCCGTTGGGACCGATGATCGCGCGCATCTCGCCCTTGTCGAGCACCAGCGACAGATTGTTGATGGCGCGAAACCCGTCGAAGGAGACCGAGACGCCGTCGAGATAAAGGATGGTGTTCGACTTCGACATCGCTCTACTCCGCCGGCTGCGGTTCAGGGCCGGAAGCGGACCAGTCGCCAGGCGTCCTCGCGGCGCTGCGAACGATCTTCGCCGGCGGCACGTCAGGATCGGTGCCGGCCTCCTCGGCGATCGAGGCCGCCCGCATGGCCTTGGCGTTGCCACGCCAGGAATCCCACATGCCGATAATGCCTTTGGGCAGGAACAGCGTGACGGCGACGAACAGGCCACCCAGCGCAAACAGCCAGAATTCGGGCAGCACACCGGTGAACCAGGATTTTCCGGCATTGACCAGAAGCGCGCCGATGATTGGCCCGACGATGGTGCCGCGGCCACCAACGGCTGCCCACACCACGACCTCAATCGAGTTGGACGGCTCGAACTCGCCCGGATTGATGATGCCGACCTGCGGGACGTAGAGCGCCCCGGCGATGCCGGCCATGACAGCCGAAACGGTAAAGGCGAACAGTTTGACATTCTCTGCCCGCCAGCCGAGGAAGCGCGTGCGGCTTTCGGCGTCGCGCACCGCCATCAACAGCTTGCCGTATTTGGAGCCGACGATCGCCCAGGTGACAAAGACGGCAAGCGCCAGCGTGACGGCGCTGGCCGCAAACAGCGCCGAGCGCGTCGTGTCGGCCTGCACGTTGAAGCCCAGAATATCCTTGAAATCGGTGAGGCCGTTATTGCCGCCAAAACCCATGTCGTTGCGGAAAAAGGCGAGCAGCAGCGCATAGGTCATCGCCTGGGTGATGATCGACAAATAGACGCCGGTGACGCGGCTGCGAAAGGCGAACCAGCCGAAGACGAAAGCAAGCAGGCCGGGCACTGCAAGCACCATGATCGCGGCGAACCAGAAATGGTCGAAACCGTACCAGAACCACGGCAATTCCTTGTAGTTGAGGAACACCATGAAATCGGGCAGCAGCGGATTGCCGTAGACGCCGCGCGAGCCGATCTGGCGCATCAGATACATGCCCATCGCATAGCCGCCGAGCGCGAAGAAGGCGCCATGGCCGAGCGAAAGGATGCCGCAATAGCCCCAGACCAGATCGAGCGCCAGCGCGAGCAGCGCGTAGCAGAGATATTTGCCGGTGAGCGCCACGATATAGGACGGCACGTAGAACGCGCTTGCCGGCGAGACTGCGAGATTGAGCAGCGGAACGATGATGGCAGCCGCCAGCAGGATGAAGATCGTGATGGCGATGCGGCGGTCGGCGCCGGCGGCGAAGAAGCGTCCCGTGATCATGCTTCCACCGCCCTGCCCTTGAGCGCGAACAGGCCGCGCGGGCGTTTCTGGATGAACAGAATGATGAGGACCAGTACGACGATCTTGCCGAGCACCGCGCCCGCATAGGGTTCCAGGAACTTGTTGACGATGCCGAGCGAGAAGGCGCCGACCAGCGTGCCCCAGAGATTGCCGACGCCGCCGAAGACGACGACCATGAAGCTGTCGATGATGTAGCCGCGGCCGAGATTGGGCGAGACATTGTCGATCTGGCTGAGCGCGACGCCAGCAATGCCGGCAATGCCGGATCCAAGCGCAAAGGTCAGCGCATCCACCCACGGCGTCTTGATGCCCATCGAAGCGGCCATGCGGCGGTTGGCGGTGACGGCGCGCATCTGCAGGCCCCAGGGCGTGCGCTTCATCACATAGAGCAACAGCGCAAACACGCAGAGCGAAAAAACCAGTATCCAGAGGCGGTTCCAGGTGATCGCAAGCTGGCCGACATCGAACGAGCCCGACATCCAGGACGGATTGCCGACCTCCTGGTTCGTCGGCCCGAAGATGGTGCGCACCGCCTGCTGCAGGATCAGTGAGACACCCCATGTCGCGAGCAGCGTTTCCAGCGGCCTGCCATAGAGGAAGCGGATGACGCCGCGCTCGATGGCAAGGCCGACCAGGGCCGCGACAAGGAAGGCCAACGGCAATGCGATGACCAGGGACCAGTCGAACAGACCGGGAAAGGAATTGCGGATCACCTCCTGAACGACAAAGGTGGTGTAGGCGCCGAGCATGACCATTTCGCCATGCGCCATGTTGATGACGCCCATGACGCCGAAGGTGATGGCCAGGCCGATAGCGGCAAGCAGCAGCACCGACCCCAGCGAAATGCCGTACCAGATGTTCTGGCCGGCATCCCAGAAGGCGAGCGTCGAATTGATGGCGCCGACTGCCGCGGTCGCCGCGTCCTTGACCGCGCCTTGCGAATTCGCTTCGACCGAGGTCAGCAGCGAGAGCGCATCGCGATCGCCGCGCGCGCCGATCAGGGCGATTGCCGCAAGCTTGTCGGCTTCGGGCTTGTCAGAAACGAGTACCGACGCGGCGCGCGCCTGTTCGAACAGCGCCTTGACGTTCGCATCGGTCTCTGCGGCGAGCGCTGCGTCGAGCGGCTCGATGTTGGTGGCATCGGGCGTCTTGAACATGGTGGCGGCGGCGGCGATGCGCACGGCCGGCTCCTTGGCGCGTAGCGTCAGTGTCCCCAGCGCGTCGCGGATGACGCGGCGCAGCGTGTTGTTGACCTTGATCTTGGTGATGTCCGACTTGGCTGCTTCACCGGATTTTTCGCCGCTCAGGGGATCAAGGAGCTCAACGCCGTCGCCGCCCTCCTTGCCGACGAAGACCAGGGAATCGGCTTTGCGAACATAGAGATCGCCTTCCGCGAGCGCTGCAAGCGGGCGTTCGACCAAGGGATCGCCGGTGGCGGCAAGCTCGCGCACCACGGCCTCGGTGGCCGAGAAATTCGTGGCTGTGGCAAATTTCGCGATGATGGCGCGCAGATCGGCTTCGGCAGCGTTTGCCGGCAACAGATTCGCCAGCAGAAACAGCAGCATCAGGCCGAGAGCGCGCAACAAGATCATCCGTTCAGCTACTCCTGAGGAGTTCGAATTCTGCGTCCGGGCGGACTGGAGGAGGAGTTCGCCCGGACGCTTTGCGGCCTTAGTCATGGACCTACGGTCCAGACCGGGCCATGGACCTTAGGGTCCAGACCGGCCATGGGCCTGACGGCCCAGCCCGGGGCATGGGCCTTGCGGCCCAGCCCGGGATCAGTTGGTTCCCTTGCCGCCGCACTTGCCTGTGGCGACGTTGAAGTTGCCGCAGGACAGAGGCGCGCGCCAATCGGAGATCAGGTCCTTGGAATCAGGCAGATAGTCGGACCATTCGTCGCCCATCACCAGGCCCGGCGTCTGCGACACCGTCTCGAACTGGCCGTCGGCCTGGATCTCGCCGATCAGCACCGGCTTGGTGATGTGATGGTTCGGCATCATCGTCGAGTAACCGCCGGTCAGGTTCGGCACGGAGACGCCGATCATGGCATCGATGACCTTGTCCGGATCGGTGGTGCCGGCCTTCTCGACCGCCTTCACCCACATGTTAAAGCCGATATAGTGGGCTTCCATCGGGTCGTTGGTGGTGCGCTTGTCGTTCTTGATGAACTTGTGCCAGTCGGCGATGAACTTCTTGTTCTCCGGCGTATCGACGCTCTCGAAATAATTCCAGGCGGCGAGATGGCCGACCAGCGGCGCGGTGTCGAGACCGGCAAGCTCTTCCTCGCCAACCGAGAAGGCCATGACCGGGATGTCCTCGGCCTTGATGCCCTGGTTGCCGAGCTCCTTGTAGAATGGCACGTTGGCGTCGCCATTGACGGTCGAGACGACAGCGGTCTTCTTGCCCGCCGAACCGAATTTCTTGATTGCCGAGACTTCGGTCTGCCAGTCGGAGAAGCCGAAAGGCGTGTAATTGACCATAATGTCCTCAGCGGCGACGCCCTTGGCCTTCAGATAGGCCTCGAGGATCTTGTTGGTGGTGCGCGGATAGACGTAGTCGGTGCCCTCAAGCACCCAGCGCTTCACCGAGCCGCCGTCCTCGCTCATCAGGTAGTCGACCGCGGGAATGGCCTGCTGGTTTGGCGCGGCACCCGTATAGAACACGTTGCGCTCGCTCTCCTCGCCCTCATACTGGACGGGGTAGAACAGGATGTTGTCGAGCTCGGAAAATACCGGCAGCACTGACTTGCGCGACACCGAGGTCCAGCAGCCGAACACCGCCGCCACCTTGTCCTTGGAGATCAGCTCGCGCGCCTTTTCGGCGAAGAGCGGCCAGTTGGAAGCCGGATCGACGACGACCGCCTCGAGTTTCTTGCCGAGCAGGCCGCCCTTGGCATTCTGCTCCTCGATGAGCATCAGCATGGCGTCCTTCAGCGTCGTCTCCGAAATCGCCATGGTCCCCGACAGCGAATGGAGAATGCCCACCTTGATCGTGTCGTCGGCCGCCCTGGCCTGGGCGGACATCAACAGACCCGCCGCGACCACGCCTGCCGAAACCATTTTTGTTATTGTCGAGAAATTACCCCTCATATTCCACACTCCCAAGCTGGTTGACTGCACCGCACCAGAGCAATGCAACCCCCGTGCCAACCGGTGGTATCAGGTGAAGAATTCAGTAATTTCCAAATGTTATCAGCTTGTTATAATATTAGTATCTCGAGATGGGTGGGTGGCGGCCAAGGCTTGATTGAGAAAAATTTGCGCACCCTTGCCTAGATTTTGCTCAAGGCTCGAAAGTGCCTACTTATTAGGCTATCCAATGACAGCAATACCGAAGTTGACCGGCACAGCTGTTGCGGTGCAGCGGTGAAATAGGGCAAGTTCGCCTTGAACAGAGCGACGTCATGGCCTCCAGCATTTCCTGCATTTTCAGCATCACGCTTATGCTTGCAGCCACCGGCGGGGCGCGCGCCGACTTCAGCGACGGCAAAATGCCGGACGGCACCTATCATTGCGAAGTCTACCTGCTTGGCATGTTCATCAACCTCGGCGACATCACAATCAAGGGCAACCTCTATAGCGGCCCGGTCACGTTCGGGACCGCCCAGCAGGGCTACAGCTATCAGATGGACGCCAATGGCGTGATCAGCTGGCTTGGTCCGTTGGGCGGCTATACCAGCGGCGGCAACTCGATCTCGCTCACCCAGGCCACCCTGGATGGGCAGACCAGCCCGTCCTTCGACATCATCATGCGGCAGCCCGACGGCGCCTTTACCGCCTCGACCTGCACAAAGGGTTGACGCCTCAAAAAAAGGCGCGGAACCTTGCCGGTTCCGCGCCAGCAGGCAGTCGGGAGGATGCTGCCAGCTAGATGCTCTTCGCCGACATCTCTCCGGCGATGTACTCGGCCTGGCGGATTGCCAGCGACACGATGGTCAGCGTCGGATTTTCGGCACCGCCGGTGGTGAACTGGCTGCCGTCCGACACGAACAGGTTCTTGATGTCGTGCGACTGGCCATGCTTGTTGACAACGCCGTCGGCCGCCTTCTCGCTCATCCGGTTGGTGCCGAGATTGTGGGTCGACGGATAGGGCGGCGTCGGGAAGGTGCGGGTCGCGCCGACCGCCGCGTAGAGTGCCGAACCCTGCTTGTAGGCGTGGTTGCGCATCGCCGTATCGTTGGCGTGGTCGTCGAAATGCACGTCCGCCACCGGCATGCCGTGCTCGTCCTTCATGTCGGCATGCAGCGTGATGCGGTTTTCCGCGCGCGGCATGTCCTCGCCGACGATCCACAGGCCGGCCATGTGGTCGTAGTGGTCGAGCGCCGTGGTGAAGGAGCGGCCCCAGCCGCCGGGATCGAGAAAGGCGGCCATGAATGGCAGGCCGAGCGACAGCGTCTCGAACTCGTAGCCGCCGACGAAACCGCGCGACGGATCATGCCGCGCCTCGTCGCGGATGATCCCGGCCATGGTGGTGCCACGATACATGTGCACCGGCTTGTCGAAGATGGCGTAGACCGAGCCGGTGGTGTGGCGCATGTAGTTCCTGCCCACCTGCCCCGACGAATTGGCGAGACCGTCGGGGAACTTGCTCGACGCAGAATTAAGCAGCAGACGCGGGCTTTCGATCGAATTGCCGGCGACGGCGACGATACGGGCCTTCTGCTCCTGCAGCTTGCCGTCCTTGTCGGCATAGACGACGCCGGTGACCTTGCCAGACGCATCGTGGTTGATCTTGATCGCCATGGCATTCGGCCTGACCTCGAGATGGCCGGTCGCCTCGCCCTTGGGAATCTCGGCATAGAGCGTCGACCATTTGGCGCCCCATTTGCAGCCCTGGAAGCAGAAACCGGTCTGCTGGCAGGACATGCGGTCGTCGCGATCGACCGAGTTTATCGCCATGTTGCCGGTGTGGCACTCCTTGTAGCCGAGCTTGTCGGCGCCGGCCTTCAGCACCTTGAAGTTGTTGTTGCCCGGCAGCCTCGGCCAGTCATTGGTGCCGGTGACACCCATCTTGGCTTCGGCCTTGGCGTAGTAGGGTTCCATCTCGGCCAGCGTGATCGGCCAGTCGAGCAAAGTCGCGCCTTCCAGCTTGCCATAGGTCGAAAGCGTCTTGAATTCGTGCTCCTGGAAGCGCAGCGAGGCGCCGGCCCAATGCGTGGTCGAGCCGCCGACCGACTTGACGATCCAGGCCGGCAGGTTCGGAAAATCCTTCGCCACCCGCCAGTCGCCCGACGTCGTGCGCTTGTCCGTCCAGGCCAGTTGGGCAAATGAATCCCACTCATCGTTGATGAAATCCTCATATTCGTGGCGGGCGCCCGCCTCCAGGATTACGACGTCGACGCCCTTCTGGGCGAGTTCGTTGCCGAGCGTGCCGCCGCCGGCGCCCGAGCCGATGATGACGACCACGCCATCGTTGTTGAGATCAAATGGTGCTGCCATGGTTTCCTCCCATGATGTCTGTCTGATGCGGTCGAGAACGAACGAGGCTCAGAGCCACTCGATGTCGTCGAAACCGCGCGCGATGTAGCCGCCCTTGGAATAGGATTCGCCCTCGTAGCCGAAGATCGGCCAGACCTCCTTCTGGTTGTAGAGGCCGACAACCAGCCCGCCGCGGACTGCCTGGAAGAACGGAGTGCCCTCGATCTGCTTGAGCACGGCGACGCGCTGCTCCTCCCAGCCGAGACCGGTGTAGCCGTCCTTGCCCGACTTCAAGTCGAGGTCGGCGATGCCCTTTTCGATGAGATCCTTGTGGGCGGGGTCTTTTCCGGCCTGCTCATCATGCGCCTTGACGGCGATCGCGTAATATTTGTCGGGCACCTGGTCGTGCGGATAGATATCGCGCGCCATCTGGATCAGCGTCGCCATGGTTTCGGGCTTGAGCGCTGATGTCTCCAGGCCCCAGGCATGTTCCGGGCTGATGACGGCGCTGCCTGAAATCACCAGCAATGCGCTTGCCCCGCCGCGTTTCAGCAGCTCGCGGCGCGATAGCCCGGGTTTCCCCTCAAAGCCCAGCTTCCTCTCGTAGATCGTGACCATTTGTTCCTCCCTTGCTTGCTACTTGCACCCGAGGGGCGCCGTTGCTGGCGCCGCGCCAGCCGGCGCGGCCGTGATCTCTCCTATTTGAAGCGTCCGCTGCGCTGCAGGACCTCGATCTTATAGCCGTCGGGATCCTCGATGAAGAAAAAGCGGGCAAGCAGCACGCCGTCGCGGTTGAACTCGACGATCTTCTTCGGGGCGAGCCCGAGCGCGCCGAGCCGGTCGTGCTCGCTGTCCAGATCGGCGACCGAAACCGCGAAATGGCCATAGCCGTCGCCGAGCACATAAGGCTCCTGCCGGCCCTTGTTGACGGTCAGTTCGAGCTCGAACGAAGTATCGGCATTGCTGAGATAGAGGAGCGTGAAGGTGTCGAAATCGAGCCGATCTGCAACGTCCAGTCCAAAGGCGTTCCGGTAGAAATCGACGGACCGGGCCTCGTCGAGAACCCGGATCATGGTGTGGATTGCCTTCGCCAAATCAGTCTCCGCTGCTGCTTGCCTGGGAGCGATTATGGGCGGCGTTGGGAAAAGGTGGTGGCAGCCGGTTACCACGCAACTCCGTCACAAGCCCGATACCATTCCTGCCAAGGACGAAAGTCCGATTGCCGTTTTCTGTTTTCCGAATGAAGATGGCCGGGAGGGACAGGCTCTGTTCAAAGGCGCGAATCGCTGCTGATTGCGCCCAAAACCAACAACAATGGGAGGTAACGATGTGCAGGGTTTTTGCCGGGCAGGATCCGGAGGGCTACCGCCAGATCAACCGCTCGATCCGCATCGATGGGCACTCGACCAGCATCCAGCTCGAGGCGACCTTTTGGACACTGCTCGACGAGATCGCCGACAGCCAGGGTTTGACGACTCCGAAATTCATCTCGAAGCTCTATGATGAGGCCATCGAGATCAATGGCCAGATTCCGAACTTCGCGTCGATGCTGCGCACCACATGCGCCCTCTATCTGCGCGGGCATCGTCCTGGCATGGAAGAGCAGACGGCGCCGAAACGGGAAGCGGCCTAGCTCTCGGGTGCAACCTCGGCGGCAGCTGGTCATATCTGTGAAAAACGCCTGGCTTTAACGCCTGGCCTCACGACGCTGTTTCCGTCGCTCCGCTATCCACAGGCACGGCTGGAGACCGCGCCCTAGCCGGCAAGCGACCCTGTGATCAGGCCGCGGATCTTGAGCAGCCTCCTCAGCCTTTGGTGGCCCAATCGAAAGCTGGCCGAAGTCCCGCTAACGATTTTGTGATGTGGTTGACGGGATCATCTTCTTCTCGCAGTTTGTCGACAATTGATCAGTGCGGCTTAAACTTTACGGTTTTTGTCATAAATTACTTGGGCGCAACTTCCCGAGCGCGTCCGCTTGCTTTCGAGGTTGCTAAATGAGCCACCGCTATCCTGTCCGGATGAATCGGCGTCTTTTCCTCTCCTCGGTCGCAATGCTTGCGGTAACCGCAACATCGCCCAGTTTTGCCCGGTCCTTGTCGGGTTCGCTGCCTTGGGCGCCAATGGCGTCCGATCCGCCAATGCAAGTCCTGCCCGGCGGCTGGCAGTTCTTCACGCCGCAGGAAGCGGCGCTGGTCGAGGCCATCGTCGACCGCATCATTCCTGCCGACGATCTCAGCATCGGCGGCAAGGAAGCCGGCTGCGCCGTCTACATCGACAGGCAATTGACGGGCGCGTTCGGCACATCGAGCCGGCTTTATACGCAAGGGCCCTTTTTGCCCGCTCTGCCCACGCAGGGCTATCA
>NZ_NWQG01000058.1:0-7712 GCF_002529485.1 Mesorhizobium sanjuanii | reverse complement strand
GCCCACGCAGGGCTATCAGGGTGAGGCAAATCCGGCCCAGCGTTACCGCACCGGGCTTGCGTCCATCGACTCCTTCCTGAAGCAGCGGGATGGCAAGACATTCGCCGAGCTTCAGCCCGCGGAGCAGGATGCATTCCTGACGGCAATGGAGGCTGGAAAGGTCGAGCTGCCGAACGGCGTCAAAAGTTCGGGATTCTTCGGACTTCTGCTGCAGAACACGATGGAGGGTTTCTTTGCCGATCCGGTCTATGGCGGCAACAAGGACATGGTGTCTTGGCGCATGCTTGGTTTTCCCGGCGCCCGTTACGATTACCGGGACCATGTCGGCAAACACAATCAACCATACCCACAGCCACCCGTCTCGATCGAGGGTCGTCCGGAATGGCTCAGGAAAGGCGCCTGATCCATGACGACGATACTGCCCCGCAAAGACGTCGTGATCGTCGGCCTCGGCTGGACAGGCGCCATCCTTGCCCATGAATTGACCGATCAGGGTCTCGACGTGCTGGCCATAGAGCGCGGTCCATGGCGCGACACCGCGACCGATTTCAACATCGGCTATGTGCAGGATGAACTGCGCTATGCGGTCCGGCGCGACCTTTTTCTGCAACCCGCCGTGGAAACCATGACGGTGCGCAACAACCCGTCGCAGACAGCGCTGCCGATGCGCGATTTCGGTTCTTTCCTGCCCGGCAACGGTGTCGGCGGCGCGGGTGTCCACTGGAACGGCCATACCTGGCGGTTCTGGGATTCGGATTTCCAGATCAGGACCAACCTCACCAAAAAATATGGCGCATCGCGGGTAGCCGATCTCCAGGTCGAGGATTGGGGCGTAACAGGCCCCGAAATGGAGCCCTACTACGACCAGTTCGAATATCTGGCGGGCATCTCGGGCAAGGCCGGCAATATCAAGGGTCAGTTGCAGGAAGGCGGCAATCCGTTCGAGGACCCACGGTCGCGGGATTATCCGAACCCGCCGATGCAGATGACCTACGCGCCGACACTGTTCGCCGAGGCCGGCCGGTCAATCGGGCTGCACCCTTTCCCCACACCATCAGCCAACATGTCGCGAAACTATGTCAATCCGCTTGGCATCGCCATGGGCCAATGCACCTATTGCGGTTTCTGCGAGCGTTTCGGCTGCGCCAATTATTCCAAATCGAGCGCCCAGACCACCATCCTTCCCGTGCTGATGAAGAAGGCCAATTTCGAAGTCCGCACCGACAGCGAGGTGCTGCATGTCGATCTGGCCCCCGGAGGCAAATCGGCGCGCGGCGTGACCTATGTCGATACGTCGGGAGAAGAGTATTTCCAGCCGGCCGATCTCGTGCTGCTCTGCGCCTACGGCTTGCACAATGCGCGGTTGATGATGCTGTCCGGCATCGGCAGGATCTACGATCCCGTCACCGGCGAGGGAACGGTCGGACGCAATTACTGCTACCAGACCAATGCCGGCGTCCAGGTCTTCTTCGATGACAAGAACTTCAACCCCTTCATCGCGGCTGGTGCGCTCGGCCAGACGATCGACGACTACAATGGCGACGCTTTCGACCATGGCGCACTTGATTTCGTCGGCGGCTCGGGCATCAACTGCATACCGACCAACGGGCGTCCGATAGGGACCAGGCCGACCCTGCCCGGCACGCCGAAATGGGGCAGCGCCTGGAAAAAGGCGACCGTCGAGGGCTACAAGAGCACGCTTGGCTTTTCCTCGCAGGGAAGCAGCTATGCGACCCGCACCAATTATCTCGATCTCGACCCGACCTACAAGGATCGTTTCGGCCGGCCGCTGATGCGCATGACCTTCGATTTCCCCGACAACGACATCCGGATGTCGAACTATCTATGCGACAGGATGGAGGAAATCGCCAAGGCGCTCGGCGGCAAGCAGTACAATGTCAGCCGTCGCAAGAAGGGCTGGGACAGCGTCCCCTATCAGAGCACCCACAATACGGGCGGCGCCATCATGGGAACGGACCCAGGCAGAAGCGCGGTCAACAAGTTCCTCCAGAGCTGGGACGTCCCCAACGTCTTTGTCATCGGCGCATCGGCCTTCCCGCAGAATGCCGGCAAGAACCCGACGGGAACAGTCGGCGCCCTGGCCTTCCTGGCGGCCGATGCCATCCGCAACCAATATCTGCGCAATCCAGGGGCGCCATTGGTGCAAGCATGAAGAGACTTGTTCTCACACTCGCCATCAGCGCCTCGGCCTTGGCTGTTGGCCCTGCCCTCGGGGCCGACCAGGCGGACCAGATCATGCGCGGACAGTATCAGGCTGTGCTCGGCGACTGCGCAGGTTGTCATAATCAACCGGGGGGCAAACTCTTGGCCGGCGGCCTGCCACTCGAAACGCCATTCGGCACGCTTGTCGCCCCCAACATAACCCCCGACCGTCAGACAGGCATCGGCAATTGGACGGAGACCGATTTTCACAACGCGATGAAAACCGGCATCGGCCATAACGGCGTACGGCTCTATCCCGCCATGCCTTATCCCGCCTACACCAGGATGAACGATCGGGATATTTCCGACCTGTGGGCCTATTTGACGACGGTCGAGCCGGTATCGAACAAGGTCGAAGCCAATCAGTTGCCCTTCCCGTTGAACATTCGGCTGGCCATGCTGGGCTGGAATGCCCTCAACTTCACCGAGGAAGCCTTCAAGCCGGATCCCGCCAAATCAGCTGAGTGGAACCGCGGCGCCTATATCGTCCAGGGGCCTGGGCACTGCGGCACTTGTCATACGCCCAAATCCTTTCTTGGCGCCGACAAGGACAGCGGTTTCCTGCAAGGTGCATCGCTGCAGGGATGGTTCGCCCCCGATATTACCGGCAACGCTCAATCCGGCCTTGGAAAATGGTCGGAAGGCGATCTGGTCAGGTATCTCAAGACCGGCGTCAACGCCCATTCGATTGCGTCGGGTCCGATGGCGGAAGCCGTCGAAAATTCGACATCGAAGATGACCGATCCGGATCTGAAGGCTGTCGCCGTCTATCTCAAGAGCTTGAATCCGGACGCTGGAAATGAGCAACCGGCAAAGCCTGACGAGGCACGGATGGCCACGGGCGAGGCAATCTACCGTGACAATTGTTCAGCCTGCCATGGTGGAGACGGCGCCGGCGCCGGGAAGCTTTTCCCGGCCCTTGCCGGCAATTCGATCGTCGCACAAGGCAATTCTGAAACGCTCGCCAGGGTCGTTCTGGCGGGAAGCCAGGCGGTGCATACGACACACGCGCCGACGACGCCCGCCATGCCCTCTCTGGCGTGGCGCCTGAAAGATCAGGAGATCGCCGACGTGTTGACGTACGTGCGCGGCAGTTGGGGCAACGACGCCGCGGCAGTCTCCTCCGGCGACGTGGCGGCTGTTCGCAAGCAATTGCTGCCCTAAGCCCTGCCGTGCGCGATCATGCGCTTGGATGACCTTGTGCCGTAGGGCTAGCTCTCGATTGCGACATCGAGCGCCAGCCGGGTCATATCGGTGAAAAGCGCCTGACGTTCGGAATAATCCGTTTGCTCGCCGGTCACCACATTGTCGACGACAGTCAGGATCGACAGGGCTCGGGCGCCGAAATGCGACGCGATGCGGTAGAGCGCGCTGGTTTCCATATCGACGGCGAGCGCGCCTTCAGCCTGCGCCTCGGCAAAACGCGCACGTCCCTCGGGATGATAGAATACATCGCTGCAGGCGGTCAGCCCGGCATAATGTTCGATGCCGAGTTCGCCAGCCTTGGCCACAGCGCGGGCAAGCAACGCCGGATCGGGACCGGCGGCTGCATCATAGAGGCCGTAGACCTGGCCACTTCCTGCACTTTCGCCGCGGACCGATTGCGAGATCACCAGGCTGCGCAGCCCAACCTCGGCTGTCAAGGCGCCACAGGTGCCGGTGCGGATAAGCGTCTTGACGCGATGGAAGTCCAGCAACTCGTGTGCGTAGATCAGGAAGGACGAGACACCGATCCCCGTCGTCTGGATGCTGACCGGTCTACCCTGGAAAAGACCGGTGAACCCGAGGGCGCCCCTGCGGCGGTTGACGCAGCGCGGCGCCTCCAGAAAAGTTTCAGCCATCCATTCGGCGCGCTCCGGATCACCCGGCAACAGCACCGTTTCGGCATAATCGCCCCTACCAGCCTCATTGTGCGGCGTCACGGCATCTACCCCAATTCCCCGCCGCGTTGTCATCGCAATCATGGCAGGCTGGCGTCGATGCGCAAGCGGCGATTGCGAAACTCCAGTGGCCGGACCTCACTGGTTCTGATCGGACGGCTCGTTCTCCGGCGCCGCCACGTGTAAAAGGCGGGGCACGGGCGTCTGTGAACTCGATCACATTCAGGCCGCGCGCTTCGCGCCTCAGGTTGTTTTGCTTTGGCTGACATGCCTTAGGATTCAAGCACGTCCTTGACGATCGTGGCCAGTTGCTTGAGCGAGAACGGCTTCGGCAGGAAACCGAAATGCGCATCCGCCGGCAGGTTTCTGGCGAACGCGTCCTCGGCATAGCCGGAAACGAAGACGAATTTGATGTCCGGTTGCCGCTTGCGCAATTCGCCGAGCAGCGTCGGCCCGTCCATTTCCGGCATCACCACGTCGGAAACGACGATGTCGACCTTGCCGCCAAGCGCTTCGAAGACTTCCAGCGCCTCGACGCCCGAAGATGCCTCGTGGACGGTGTAGCCACGCGACGTCAGCGCCCGCATGCCGCCCATGCGCACGGCATCTTCGTCCTCGACCAGCAGCACTGTGGCCGAGCCCGACAAATCCTTGGCCGATTCGGCGATCTTGGCAGGTGCTGCCGGCGCCTCGCTGGGCTCGCCGGCCTTTTTCACCTCTGCAATGTGACGCGGCAGGAAGATGCGGAAGACGGACCCCTTGCCGACTTCGGAATCGCAGAAGATGAAGCCGCCCGTCTGCTTGATGATGCCATAGACCATCGACAGGCCGAGCCCGGTGCCCTTGCCCACCTCCTTTGTGGTGAAGAAAGGCTCGAAAATCTTCTTCAGCACATCGGGCGCGATGCCGCTGCCCGTGTCCTCCACTTCGACCACCACATAGTCGGACGGGGCCAGTTCGCGGTAGGAAAAGGTCTTGCTCTCCTCCGCCGTCACGTTCCTGGTGCGCACAGTGAGCTCGCCGCCAGACGGCATCGCGTCGCGCGCATTGACCGCCAGATTGACTACCACCTGCTCGAATTGCCCGATGTCGACCTTGACCGGCCACAGGTCGCGGCCATGGTCGACCTTCAGCTTGATGTCGTTGCCGACCAGGCGGGCCAGCAGCATCCTGAGATCGGCAAGCACATCGGTCAGGTTGAGCACTTCCGGCCTGAGCGTCTGCTTGCGCGAGAAGGCCAGCAGCTGCCGCACCAGCGAGGCCGCGCGGTTGGCGTTCTGCTTGATGTTCATGATGTCCGGGAAGGACGGATCCGACGGGCGGTGGTTGGTCAACAAAAGGTCCGACGCCATGATGATGGCGGTCAGCACATTGTTGAAGTCGTGCGCGATGCCGCCGGCAAGCTGGCCGACCGCCTGCATCTTCTGGCTTTGCGCCATCTGGCCTTCAAGTACCTTCTGCTCGGTGGTCTCTACGGCGTAGACAATGGCCGATTCCTCGGCGCCCTCGCCGTCGGTACCGTCGGCGACCGCGTTGACGTAGAAGCGTATGTGCCGCTCCTCGTTGCCGGGCAGCAGCGTATCGATGGGCTCGATGTCGGCCTGCCGCTGCCTGGCCTTTTCGAACGCCGCGGCAAAGGCGGGCCGGTCGCGCTCATGGACCACCGTGTCCAGCCGCACCCGGCGGTCGACGGCGTCGCGATCGACAACCGTGGAAAACAGCGACAGGAACGGCGCGTTGGTGCGCAGGATACGCCCGCTCTGGTCGACGCCAGCAATCGCCATCGGCGTCGAATTGAAGAAACGGGTAAAGCGGATCTCCGAGGCGCGAAGATCGGCGGACGCATCCTCGCCCTGGGTCCGGTTGAGCACGATGGTGCGGGTCGGGCCGTTGACGCCCTCGCGGCTGGCCGAAACGCGATGCATGAAACGAACGGGCAGCGCTTCGCCGGTCATCGTCGTCAGGTCGAGATCGATGACGGCGTTGCGTGTGGTGCCGGGATCGGCCTTGACCGAGCGGACCAGCGCCATGCCGTCGCCAGCCACGATCTCGGGAAGCGTGACGGCGCCGGGCGTGAAACTCGTCAGGTCAATGCCCAGCCATTCCGCCAGCGTGGCGTTGATGTAGGTGACCCGGCCTTCCTGATCGGCCGAAAAGAAACCAGCCGGCGCATGGTCGAGATGATCGATGGCCTTTTGCAGATCGAGGAAGAACCGCTCCTGCTCGGCCCTCTCCTGGGAGATGTCGGCGAGTTGCCAGGCGAGCAGAGGCAGCCGCTGGCCCGGAACGCTGAAGGCGCGAGCCCGTGCCCGGTACCAGCGCGCGCCGGACTCGGCGCCGGGGCGAATGGATTGCGCAAGCCGAAACTCCCCGTCGCCGGGCTGGCCGTCGCGCAGGCCGGATGCCAGCCGGTATATGGTCACGGAGGCCTCGGGAACGTCGGAGAGCAATCCTTCGACCGTCTTGAGATCCGCCGCGGACGCAGCCCCCGTCATGTCGGCATAGGCCCGATTGGCGTAGACGACACGGCCTTTAGTGTCGGTGACGAGAAGGCCCTGCGACATCGAATCGACGAAGGCTTTCGACAGTTCGTCGTTTGTCGAACGCGGCGTGATCTGCACAAAGCCGATCGCGGTGGCGAACAGGAAGCCGACGCCGATCATTGCCAGCACGCCAAGCATTCCAAGCAGAAAGGGATCGCCAAGACGCTCGCGGAACAGGCCGAAAACGATCGCGGCGCCCGTCAGGACGACGATGAAGACGATGAGCCGGGCAACCGCACCCGGTCGCGTGTTCTGGTCGACGATAGGTACCGGATAGAAATCGCCGCGCGTTTCCTTGGCCATGTGCCCCTGCTTGTGAATTCCGGTACTTGCCCCTGCCCGGTTGAATCACATTCTCAATGCCTGGAAAAGGCCTCGGCGGCAAATCCACCCTAAAAATGACGCGTTCGGCGGCTAATCCATGTCGCGCAAAAGTGCGCAGCGGTTTTGCGACAACGACATGCATAAAAACAAGACTTAATGCGCCTCGCATGAATCCGTTCAAAGGCGACGCGCTTTGGTGTTTCACGCTGTTCACGATGCGACAAAGGCAACTTGCGGTGGCGTGCCGCAACGGTCTAGTGTCGCGTTTCTTCGAAAGCCGTTTTGGGGGCACCGATGCTGCAGTGGCTGGATAGCGTGGCGGGTCCTGGTTATGCCGCGGCAATCCTGTGGGCCCTTGCCGCGCTTGTCCTTCTGGTCATCGTTCTCATCATCATCAGGCTTTTCCGCAGTCTGACCTTCGGAACATTCGTTGCCGGCGGCAGAAACCGCAAGACCCGGCTGGCCGTCATGGACGCCACCGCTGTCGACAGTCACCGCCGGCTGGTTCTGGTGCGCCGCGACGATATCGAGCACCTGCTGCTGATCGGCGGCCCGACCGATGTCGTCGTCGAGCGCGACATCAGGCTGGCCGCGCCGCGCCGCCCTGCGCTGACCGGGGATGGTGGCGGCCATCAGCCGGCGCCGCGGCCGCGCGCGCCTCAACCCGCTGCTGCACCGGCGAAGCAGGCACCACCACCGCAGCCGGTAACCGCGGCCCCGACGCCTGTGCGACCCCATCAGA
>NZ_NWQG01000057.1:0-2295 GCF_002529485.1 Mesorhizobium sanjuanii | reverse complement strand
CCCGCCTATGGATCGGCCAATGGAAATATCGCCCGCCACACGCCATCGCCGCCGGCCAACCAGGCCTCCATCGACGATACGCTGATGCACGAACTCGAGATCTCGCTCGACGAATCGCCGGCCAGCAAGGCTGTGAGCAAACCGGCGGCGAAGGCGCCGCAGTCCCTGGATGACGAGATGACGAAGCTTCTCGGCGAGCTTTCCAGTCAGAAAAGATAACCAAACAAAAATGGCCGGAGAACCCGGCCATTGATGACTAATCTTGCCCGAAAGCTACGCTTCAGTCGTCGCGGTAGACCTTCTCGCGGCGCTCGTGGCGCTCCTGCGCCTCGATCGACAAGGTCGCGATCGGACGCGCATCGAGGCGTTTCAGCGCGATGGGTTCGCCGGTTTCCTCGCAATAACCGTAAGTTCCCTCATCGATGCGCTGGAGTGCCGAATCAATCTTTGAAATGAGTTTTCGTTGACGATCGCGCGCGCGAAGCTCGATGGCGCGGTCGGTTTCAGACGAGGCCCGATCAGCGAGATCGGGGTGGTTGGCGTTTTCCTGCTGCAGGATTTCGAGAGTTTCGCGCGCTTCGCGCAATATGTCATTCTTCCAAGTGACGAGCTTCAGGCGAAAGTAGGATTTCTGCCGTTCGTTCATAAACGGCTCGTCTTCGGAGGGTACGTAATCGGCGGTAACGATGTCGTTCATTCGACTCACCCAACAACCCCAAATTTGGCGCTTATATATTCGCGGACCGAAGGCTGCACAAGCGCAATCCGCGACAGTTTCACGCAATTGTTAATGTCGGACCGAACAGCATCGGCGACATCCTTCGCATGAAGGGCAAGGCCGAATTCGCTTATGATTCGTTAGGTTTGAATGGTGCCAGCCATTGTGCGCCAAGCCTTTCTCATGGCTAATCCTGCTATAGTCCTGGCGCATGGCGCCGACACGAACGGGGGTTTGGTGAGCACACTTTATCTGTTGAGGCATGCGAAAGCCGGATGGGCGCTGCCCGGCGTCCGCGACTTCGATCGCCCACTCGATGCATCGGGTGTCGCCGATGCCGAAATGATGGGCACCCTCATGCGTATCCGCAACTACACTCCCGATATTACCCTTTGCTCCAACGCAAAGCGGGCGCGCCAAACGCTGGAAGGCCTGGCCGGACACACCGACATCGGCCGGGTGCTGTTCCTCGACACGCTCTACAGCGAGGACGCCGCATCCTATCTGGCTGCCGTCCGCGACAATGGGGGGCCAGGCTCGGGCGGGCCAAACTCCCTGCTCGTCATCGGCCACAACCCGATGACGGAGGATCTCGCACTGGCACTTTCGGGCGACGGCGACGAGGCGGCACGGGGGTTGCTGAACCATGGCTTCCCAACGTCCGGCCTGGCGGTGGTCCGTTTTCCAGGCAATCTTGCCCATGCAGCTCAAGGCGCCGGCTATCTCGAAGCCTTTGTGACGCCGGCCGAACCCTGACGCCATTTCAAAGCTGCGATGCAAGGCCTATATCGGAGGTCACGGGAGTCCAAGAGAGCAGATTTGGCATCATCGCTGACCACTTTCACCGACGAGGCGAGGATTGCCCTGGATACGCTGTCGGGGCGCGCCGCCGGGCTTTTTTCACCGTCGCTGCGCCTTGGCGTGACCGGACTGTCGCGCGCGGGCAAGACGGTGTTCATCTCGGCCCTCGTCCACAACCTGATCCATGGCGGGCGCCTGCCCCTGTTCGAAGCGCAGAAATCGGGACGAATAGCCCGGGCTTTCCTGGAAGAGCAGCCTGACGACGCCGTACCGCGCTTCCAGTACGAGGATCACGTCGCCGCCTTGGTCAATGACCGCCTGTGGCCGGATTCGACGCGCGCCATTTCCGAACTCAGGCTGACCATCGAATATGAATCGGCCTCCGGCTGGAGCCGCATGTTTTCGTCAGGCAGATTGTCGGTCGATATCGTCGACTATCCCGGCGAATGGCTGCTCGATTTGCCATTACTGGGCAAATCCTACGCCGATTTCTCACGCGAAGCCTTCGAGATGGCCGTGTTGCCGGTGCGTGTGGAACTTTCGCAGGAATGGCGGGCACTCTCCGCCGCGGTCGACCCCGACGCGGACGCCGACGAGATGACAGCGCGCCGCCTCGCCGAAAGTTTCGCTGCCTACCTCAAGGCATGCAAGCTCGATGAACGGGCGCTTTCGACCTTGCCGCCCGGCCGCTTCCTCATGCCCGGCGACCTTGAGGGCTCGCCAGCGCTGACTTTCGCGCCCTTGCCGGCCTTGAGCGACCGGCGGGCGCGTTCTGG
>NZ_NWQG01000056.1:0-29750 GCF_002529485.1 Mesorhizobium sanjuanii | reverse complement strand
ATGCTGGAGCGGCGCTACGAGGCCTACAAGACGCATGTCGTCAAACCGTTCTTCCGCGAACACATCGCCCGCCTCGACCGTCAGATCGTCCTGATCGACGCCTTGCAGGCCCTGAACGCCGGTCCAGGCGCGATGGCCGATCTGGAACGCGCGGTGACCGAGATCCTCGCCTGTTTCCGTCCCGGCCGGGGCAATTTCCTGACGGATTTCTTTTCAAGGCGCATCGACCGCATCCTGGTGGCGGCGACGAAGGCCGACCATCTGCATCATGAAAGCCACGACCGGCTGCAGGCAATCGTGCGGCGGCTCGCCGACCGCGCCGTAGCGCGGGCGAATTTCACCGGCGCCGATGTCGATGTGGTCGCCATGGCGGCCGTGCGCGCGACGCGCGAAGGCACGGTCAAGCAAGGCCGCGAAACGCTGCCGGTCATTATCGGTACGCCGCTGAAAGGCGAGAAAATCAACGGTGAAACATTTGACGGAAAAACAGAAACAGCCATATTTCCCGGAGACTTACCGAAGAAAGCTGATGCTGTTTTCGATATCTCTGGGCCAGACCATCGGCAGAACAGTGAGGACCCTGCGATTCGCTTCGTACGCTTTCGCCCGCCAAAACTCGAACGCACCGCCGAAGGCGTCACGCTCTCGCTGCCGCATATCAGGCTCGACCGCGCCGTGCAGTTCCTGATCGGAGATCATCTGGCATGACCGCGCCACGCAAGCCGGCGGCATTCCGCATCGAACCGGAAGCTCCGCCAACCCAGGAAGCACCGGGCAAGGAAGTACCGGATGGTCGCCGCGCCGACACACAGGCTGTGCGAAAACCCCGCGCGGTAAAGGCCGACGTCTCGGTCGTCGTGCCCGCCGAGATCGACGTCTTCGACGAACCCGACATCGCCGCGGAACCACCGCCGGCAATCGCGCCGCGCAAGCGTTCGTTGCTCGGCAGCATATTCTTCGGCGCCATGGGCGTTCTGGTTTCTCTGGCCATCGGTCTGTGGACTGACCAACTGATTCGCGACCTGTTCCAGCGTGCGCAATGGCTGGGCTGGTTGGCCGCCGGCATGGCCGCCATCGCGGTTATGGCGCTGTTGGTCATTCTCGTCCGCGAATTCCTGGCGATCTCCCGTCTCGCTGAGGTCGAAAAGCTGCAGAAACGAGCGCTCGACGCCATCGCCCGCGACGACCCGAAGGCCGCGCGCGCCGTGGTCGACGAACTCTCCGCCTTTGTCGCGGCCAAACCCGAAACCGCGGCCGGCAGGCGCGCACTGGCCGAGTTGCGCGGCGAGATCATCGATGGCGGCAATCTGGTGCGCCTGGCCGAGGCTGAAATCCTCGGGCCGCTCGATGCGCGCGCCAAGGTAATGATCCTCGATGCGGCAAAGCGCGTGTCATTGGTGACGGCCGTCAGCCCGCGTGCGCTGGTCGACGTCGCCTATGTCGTGTTCGAGGCCGGCCGATTGATTCGCCGCCTGTCGGAGCTCTACGGTGGCCGGCCGGGCACGCTCGGGTTCTTTCGATTGGCGCGCAGCGTTCTCGCCCATCTGGCGGTCACCGGCTCGATTGCCGTCGGCGACAGTTTCGTGCAGCAGATCATTGGCCATGGCCTTGCCGCGCGGCTCTCGGCGAAGCTCGGCGAAGGCGTCGTCAACGGCATGATGACGGCGCGCATCGGCATCGCCGCGATGGAGACTGCAAGACCCCTGCCCTTCAGCGCCGCGAGGCGGCCGGGATTGGGTGATTTCCTGTCCGCGCTGACATCGTTCGCAACGAAGAAAGAAAGTGAACCCACCCCCGACAAGTGAAGAACCGCGTATCCTTCGGACGTTCCAGAGGGCGGTTGTAGTGCTTTGATTCTCGCGCGTGACCCCCGTTGAAATCGATTCCGGTTTTCGGGGGATATGCCGTTCGGCTGCCTGCATTTGCACGATGCCAATTGGTTCGACATGGCCCCAAAAGGCTTAAGCGGTCACCAAGCATTAACCAATCTTGTTCATGGTCGGGTGGGTTCCAAACTGATCTCTTTGTTGCCGGGTGTTGTCGATGAAAAGCGCAATTCTGTCCAGCGTCCTGCCCATGACCGTCGCGCTGGCCGCAACCGCCGGCCTGGCCGGGAAAGCCCTTGGAGCAGAGCCGGACAAGCAGTTCTTCCGATCGGTCGAAGGCAAATGGGTTGGCCCGGGAGAAATCGTCGCCGGCAAGTACAAAGGCACCAAATTCACCTGCAGTTTCACCGGCTCGACGCCTGACGGCAAGGTCGGCATGTCGCTCGACGGCGGCTGCCGCGTCGGTGTGTTCACCCAGCAGATGTCGGCGACCGTGCAGCACAAGGGCCGCCAGGGCTATAAAGGCAGCTTCATGGGTGGCGCCGCCGGCTCCGGCCTCGACATCATCGGCGGCAACGTGGTTGACCCGCACAAGGTCGTCTTCACCATCAACCGCAACCAGTTGCGCGGCGTCATGCAGGCTCTCGTGCCCGACGACAACTCGATGACGGTGACGGTCGCGGTGCGCGTCGACGAGCAACTGGTGCCGGTCATCGGCATGAAGCTGAAGCGGATCGATGCTGTCGAAGTCGGTTCGATCTCGCCGAACTGAACGCCCAGCGCCGCCAGCAACGCTGACCCTCTAGAGCAGAGCTTCGCAGACGCGCGCGACGGTACCACAACCTTGTGTGACGCGCCGGCAACACTAGTTGCGCCACGTCCCGAATTGGCACTGTTCGATCTCTGCCGAAGCCCCTATCTTGGCCGCTCGATCGCCCAATCCAGGCGATCGCCGGAAAGCGAGCGGAACGGCAGGCATGGCGGCAGAGGCATCGGCTAGCGAACTGATCCAGGTGGTGGCATTGCTCGCCGCCGGCGTGGTCGCGGTACCGATTTTCAAGCGCATGGGGCTTGGATCCATCCTCGGCTATCTCGCCGCCGGCGTGGTGATCGGCCCGTTCGGGCTTCGTATCTTTGCCGAATCGCAAGCCATTCTTCATGTCGCCGAACTCGGCGTCGTCATGTTCCTGTTCATCATCGGGCTGGAGATGCAGCCGTCGCGGCTTTGGGGCCTCAGGCGCGAAATCTTTGGCCTCGGGGCATTGCAGGTTGGCGTGTGCGCGCTGTTGCTGACAGGGGTCGGCCTGGCAGGCGGCTTTCCGGTCTCGCAATCCTTCGTCGCCGGCGCCGGCTTCGTGCTGACCTCGACCGCGATCGTCATGCAGCTTCTGGAAGAGCGCGGCGAAATCGCCGCGCCCAAGGGTCAACGCATCGTCTCCATCCTGCTGCTTGAGGATCTGGCGATCGTGCCGCTGCTCGCCCTGATCGCATTCCTGGCGCCGGGCGGCGCCCATATGAGCCTGACGGAGCGGCTAACGGAGGTGGGCATTGGTCTTGCCGCGATCGTCGGGCTGGTGCTGGCCGGACGCTATCTGCTCAACCCGCTCTTCCGCATCCTGGCCGATTCCCGCGCTCGCGAGGTGATGACCGCCGCCGCACTTCTGGTCGTACTGGGGTCGGCGCTTGCCATGCAGCTCTCGGGCCTGTCGATGGCAATGGGCGCTTTCCTGGCCGGTGTGTTGCTCTCGGAATCCACCTTCCGCCATCAGCTCGAAGCCGACATCGAGCCGTTCCGGGGCATCCTGCTCGGCCTGTTCTTCCTTGCCGTCGGCATGTCGCTTGACCTTAATGTGGTCGCGGAAAACTGGCGGCTCGTCGCCATCTATGTCGTTGCCTACATGGTAATGAAGGCGATCGGCATCTATCTCGTCGCCCGCATCCTCAAGACCGGCCACCGGGAAGCGCTCGAGCGTGCCGTCTTCATGGCGCAGGGCGGCGAGTTCGCCTTCGTTCTCTACTCCGCCGCGGCGGCGGTCGGCATCATCGACAGCCAGGCCAATGCGACGCTGACCGCGATCGTCATCATCTCCATGGTGCTGACGCCACTGGCCATCCTGGCGCTGCGCTATCTGACGCCGCGCGACGAGCAGTCGCTTGAAGGCATCGACATTGCCGACGGCCTGACCGGCAGCGTGCTGATCATCGGCTTCGGCCGCTTCGGCCAGATCGCCAGCCAGCCGCTGCTCTTGCGCGGGATCGACGTGTCGATCATCGACAACGAGGTCGAGATGATCCAGGCGGCGGCCGATTTCGGCTTCAAGGTCTATTATGGCGACGGCACGCGGCTGGACATTCTGCGCGCCGCGGGCGCCGGCCGGGCGCGCGCCGTGCTGATCTGCGTCGACAAGCCCGATGCCGCCGTCCGCATCGCTGAGCTGATCAAGGCGGAGTTTCCCCTGCTGACCGTGCTGGCACGCGCTTTCGATCGCGGAACCGCGCTGCAGCTCATCCGGGCCGGCGTCGACTTCCAGCTTCGCGAAACCTTCGAATCGGCCCTTGTCTTCGGCGGTTCCACCCTTGAGGCGCTTGGCGTCGATCCCGAAGACGTCGCCGAAGTCATCGAGGATGTCCGCCGCCGCGACGCCGCCCGTTTCGAGTTGCAGCTCGCCGAAGGCGTTCGCGCCGGGGCGCGCTTCCTCAAAGGCAATATCGGCACGCCCATTCCGACACCGCTCAGCACCCCGCGCCGCCCCGGCCAGGCGCTCAACGAAGAGACCGCCGGCGTGCTGCATAAATCCGAACCGGCCGACTGAGGAGCTCGCAGATGATCGAAATGGACGAGCGGGCCCTTGCGGTCGCCCGATTCTGGCGTGACGCCGGGGAGGATGCGTGGTTCGAGAAGAACGACGCCTTCGATGCCGACTTCCGCAACCGGTTTCTCGACCTGCATTATGCCGCTGCCCGGCGCGAATGCGACGACTGGTCGAACCATGCCGAAGGCTCGCTCGCCTTGATGATCCTGCTCGACCAGTTTCCGCGTAACTGCTTTCGCGGCACCGGGCACATGTACGCGACCGACCCGCTGGCGAGATACTTTGCCGGAAAAGCCATCGCCGCCGGCCAGGATCTGGCGCTCGACGAAGATTTGCGTGTTTTCCTCTATCTGCCCTATGAGCATTCGGAGCTGCTCGACGATCAAGAACGGTCGGTGGAACTGACGGCCACCAAGGCGTCCGAATATCTGAAATATGCTGAGGAGCATCTGGAGATCGTCCGGCGCTTCGGCCGCTTTCCGCACCGCAACAGGATGCTCGGCCGCGAGACGACGCTGGAGGAACAGGCGTTTCTCGATGGCGGCGGGTTTTCAGGCTGATCTCTGCCAGTGCCTGCCGGCCTCAGGCCAGCCACCAGTCGCGGCCGGACGGCAGCCGCTCTATGCCAACCGTATCGACGGCGGCAAGCCGCTCGGGCACGCTCCTGCCGCCGACGGCGAGGCCGGGCGCGATCTCGGCCAGCGGCGCCAGCACGAAGGCGCGCTCCAGCATGCGCGGATGCGGCACTTCCAGCCCCATTTCGTGGATGATGCGATCGCCGAACACCAATATGTCGATATCGATCAGGCGCGGTCCCCAACGTTCCTCGCGCACCCGCTTCAGTCTGCGCTCGGCGTCGAGACAGAGATCGAGCAACGCACGCGGTGTAAGCGCAGTTGATATTTCGGCTGCCGCATTGAGGAAATCCGGCTGGTCGAGCTTGCCCCAGGGCGGCGTCCGGTAAAGCGAGGAGGCCGCGACGACACGCGTCTTCTCGTCGCCATCCAACATGCGCAGCGCCGCAGCCATAGACTTTGCCGGATCGCCGAGATTGCCGCCAAGGCTGAGGTAGACGGTATTATTCTGGCCAGACAACGGTCACCTCGACATGATCGAGCACACCGGGCACCGGCGCGTTCGGCTTGCGCACGGTGATTTCGGCGCTTTTGATCTGCGGAAACCGCGCCGTCAGAGCCCGTGCCACCTCCAGCGCCAGCGCTTCGATCAGAAAGCGCCGCTCGCCGGTGACGATCTTTTCGATCACCGCGAAGGCAACGCCGTAATTGACCGTGTCGTCGATGGAATCATCGACCAGTGCCCGGCCCGGTTCGACCGTGAGCGCGGCATCGACATAAAAACGCTGGCCGAGCGTTTCCTCCTCGTCCAGCACGCCATGCCGGGCAAAGAAGGCGCAATTCTTCATACGGATGACATACATCGCTCAGCTTCCCGGGACATCTCGCGCCAACATAGCATCGGCAATGGCCAGCGCATCCATGTTGATTGCGACATCGTGGACGCGAAAAAGCTGTGCGCCCTTGAGCCTCAGAATGACGCTCGTTGCCGCGGTCCCCGCACCCCTTGCCGAGGCGTCGCGGCCGGTAACAGTGCCGATGAAGCGCTTTCGCGATGTGCCGGCCATCAATGGAAAGCCCAACGCATCGAGCTCGGAAAACCGCGCCATCAGGTCGAGGTTTTCCTCCGCTGTTTCCTTGGCGAAGCCAAAGCCCGGGTCGAGCACGATGTGGTCGTCGGCAACGCCGCTTCGCCGGGCGATTTCCAGTGATTTCCTAAGGAAGAAAAACTGATCCTCGATCACGTCGGGCAGTTTTTGCCGGTCACGCCCGGTGTGCATGATGACAAGCCCCGCGCCGGTTTCGGCCGCGACTCGCGCGATGCCAGCTTCGCGCTGCAGGCCCCAGACATCGTTGACGATATGCGCGCCGGCCGCCACCGCCAGCCGGGCGGTGTCCTCGCGATAGGTGTCGACCGAAATCAGCGCCTCGCCAAGCCGGGCCAGCGCCTCGATGACCGGCAGCACGCGGGCCTGTTCCTCGTCAGCGGTTACAGCGGAGGCGCCGGGGCGCGTCGATTCTCCGCCGACATCGATGACCGAGGCCCCCTCCTCCATCATGCGGTGTGCCTGGGCTACCGCCTGTTCGGGCGCGACGAACAGCCCGCCGTCGGAAAAACTGTCCGGCGTGACGTTGAGGATGCCGACGATCACGGACTTGCCGCCAAGGTCGAGATGACGTCCGTGCGCCAACTGCCATCGCCTTGTCGTCATTGTCCATCAACCATGTGTGATCCGCCAGAGATCAAATCCGTTGCGTCGACGACGGCCGTAAAGCAAGGTAGCTGAAGAGGCAACATGATGAAACGCCCCCTGCTCTGCGCTCTGGTTCTCGCAATGGCCGCTTTGCCTGCGGCGGCGGCGACATTGGTGAAAACATACAGCTATTTTCCGGTCGGCGGCAGGACGCTCGACGACATCGAGACTCAGCTCACCAAACATGGGCCTCGCGTGAAAAGCACCGGGATGAGGCATCCCGGCGCCACGCAAATGGCCTTCACCACGCATGTCGGCTACGCGGAGAATGCGACTTCCTGCCGGATCGTAGCGGCCACCGTGACCGTCAAGGTCAAGGTGATCCTCCCGGAGTGGCGCCGTCCGCGCAAGGCCGATGCCGGCGTAAGATTGTTCTGGGACACTCTGTCTTCAGACATCAAGCGCCACGAGGAACGCCATGTCGAGATCGCCAAGAACCATGCTGGGGCGCTTGAGAACGCGCTGAAAGCGAGCTACCCGCAGAAAACCTGCCAGGAGGCCAAGGCGAAGGCTGCCGAGATCACCGCAGCCATGCTAGCCAGGCATGACCAGGATCAACTGCGGTTCGATCGCGTCGAAAGCGTCAATTTCGAAAGCCGCATCATCCGGCTTTTGCGCTACCGCATGGAGCGCATCGAGAACGGCCGGTTGCCGCCGACCTGAGATTTCGCCGGGTCCGGAACGCGCCAGCGCGAGCCAATTTCGCCGAAGCATGGTGCCAGGCCGGAAAAACTTTCGAGCCCCTGTCGAAATCGGCCTATACGGGACGACATATGTCAGGTTCGCCAAGGCGAAGCCCCAGAACCATGAGACAACGATTGACGCGGCAGACGCACCGGACCGGCCTCCGGGGACGCACGCAAGCTCATGAAAGAGTTAAAACGATGGACCAGGCTGTCGACAAGCAGGCGACGATGGTGCCCCCATCACCGCTGACAGAGAGCGAGAAGAACGCCATCATCGGCGGCGTGCTGTTGTCGATGCTGTTGGCCGCGCTCGACCAGACCATTGTCGCACCGGCCATGCCGACCATCGCGCATGCGCTCGGCCATGCCCAATATCTGCCGTGGATCGTGACCGGCTATCTCCTGACCGCAACCGCGATGGCGCCGCTCTATGGCAAGATCTCCGACGTCCATGGGCGGCGGCCGACCGTCTATGCGGCCATCCTAATCTTTCTTGCGGGCTCGCTTGTCAGCGCCATGGCCCCCAACATGCTCGTGCTGATCATCGGCCGGGCGATCCAGGGTGCCGGCGGCGGCGGCCTTTTCGCCTTGGCGCAGACCGTCATCGGCGACCTTGTGCCGCCGCGCGAACGGGCCCGCTATTCCGCCTGGATCGCAGGCACATGGGCCGTCGCCAGCATCGCCGGGCCGCTGCTCGGCGGCGGCTTCGCCGAACATCTGCACTGGTCGTTGATCTTCTGGATCAACCTGCCGCTCGGCTTTCTGGCCATGGCGATCATCAACAAGCCGCTGAAGAAACTGCCGATCGCGGCAAAGCATCATCGCATTGACGGGCTCGGCGCATTGCTGCTTGTGGTGGCGACGGCCTTGCTGCTGCTGGCGCTGAACTGGGGCGGCAGCACCTATCCCTGGCTGTCCAGCGAAATCCTTGGGCTGCTCGCCTGTTCGGCAATGTTCTGGGGTGCCTTCGCGCTGCGGCTGCTCAAGGCGGCAGAGCCGCTCATCTCGCTCGAGGTGCTTGGCAATCCGATCGTCCTGACCGGTACATTGTCCATGTTCCTGCTGCAGGCCGCCAATATCGGCCTGGCGGTCTACCTGCCGGTCTACCTGCAATCGGTCGTCGGACTGTCGGTTGGCGAATCGGGGATAGCCATGCTGGGGTTGATGCTCGGCACCGTTGCCGGCGCGACATTCAGCGGCCGCGCGATGCCGCGCTTTGTCCACTATAAACGCATCGCGATGGTAGGGGTCACTTTCGCCATAGTGTGTCTCGGCGTGCTCAGCCTTGTGGCGGGACATGCCTCCCTGCTGGTTGTCGAAATCCTCACGACGTGCATTGGCCTCGGCAGCGGAACGACGTTTCCGGTTGCGGCCGTGTCGGTTCAGAATGCCGTCGATCAGCGGCATCTCGGCGTCGCCACCGGCGTGCTGACCTTCCTTCGCTCATTGGGCAGCGCCCTTGGGGTCGCCATGCTTGGCGCGGTCGCGCTGGGCTACGGCCTGCCGCTGGCCAGCGAAGGCGCGCGCACGACCAGCGCCGCTGCCGACGCCGCCGCATTCGCGATGATCTTCCTCGCCGCGGCCGTGACCCTGGTCCTGGCGCTGGTCGCGCTCGGGCTGATGCCGGAAAAGCCGCTTCGCGGCCATGCGGAGACCGCGCCGGTTCTTGCGGAGTAAGCCCGCGACGCACGTCAATCGTGGACGCCGAGCTTCTTCTGCAGGCTGGTCGACGAGGTCGTATACTGGAATACGATGCGCTCGCCCGGGCTGATGATGCGCTTTGCCGCCTGCGCCATCAGCGCCACCTCATGGAACCCCGACAGGATCAGCTTGAGCTTGCCGGGGTACCAGTTGATGTCGCCGACGGCGAAGATGCCCGGCACCGATGTCTGGAATTTCTCCGTATCGACCGGGATCAAGTTCTCATGGAGATTGAGCCCCCAGTCGGCGATCGGACCGAGCTTCATGGTCAGGCCGAAGAACGGCAGCATGCGCGTGCACGCCACCTCGACATCGCCGTCAGGCCCCTTGATGGTCGCTGATGAAAGCAGACCATCGGCGCCGGTCAGGCCGGTCACCTGGCCGAGTTGGAAAGCCAGTTCCTTCGTCTCCTGCATGGCATACATCTTGTTGACGCTGTCTGGGGCGGCGCGGAATTCCGGGCGCCTGTGGACCAGCGTCACGCTTTTCGCCACCGGTTGCAGGTTCAGCGTCCAGTCGAGCGCCGAATCGCCGCCACCGACGATCACGATATCGTGGCCGCGAAAATCCTCCATCCGGCGAACCGAATAGAAGACGCTCTTTCCTTCATAGGCTTCGATGCCCGGGATCGGCGGACGTTTGGGCTGGAATGAGCCGCCGCCGGCGGCGATCACCACCACCTTGGCTTCAAACACCTCGTTCTCATCGGTGATGACGCTAAAGCCGCCTTCATCCAGCTTTTCGAGGCTCGAAACCATGCGATTATAGGTGAATTCGGGCTTGAACGGCGCGATCTGCTCAAGCAGCTTGTCGACCAGCCCCTGCGCCGAGATCGAGGGCCAGCCTGGTATGTCGTAGATTGGCTTTTCCGGGTAGAGTTCCGCGCATTGCCCGCCGGGCCGGTCGAGTATGTCGATCAGGTGGCATTTCATGTCGAACAGGCCGAGCTCGAACACGGCGAACAGGCCGACCGGCCCTGCCCCGACGATGAGAACGTCCGTCTTGATCGTGTCGGTCATGCGATGCGCCTTGTGCCAAACTGGCGCGACACTGCATGACCATTGGCCCGCTGCCAAGCTGTCGCCGGGAAAATCATTGGGCCGTGACGTCAGCCTTGGCGAGCAGGCACGCGCACGACCAGTCCATCCAGCGCATCGCGCACCTTGATCTGGCAGGACAACCGTGAGTTCGGCTGGACGTCATAGGCGAAGTCCAGCATGTCCTCCTCCATCGCCTCCGGCTCGCCGACTTCAGCTGTCCATGCCTCGTCGACATAGACATGGCAGGTTGCGCAGGCGCAGGCGCCGCCGCATTCGGCCTCGATCCCTGGCACCGCGTTGCGGATCGCGTTTTCCATGACGGTCGAGCCGTTCTCGGCATCCACGTCGAAATGCGTGCCGTCATGGGCAATGAAGGTCAGCTTGGTCATTTGTCACCTAATGCATGTCGCGCAAAAGTGCGCAGCGGTTTTGCGACAACGACATGCATAAAAACAAGAAGCTTAAAGCGCGTCGTATGAATCCGTTTAAACGCGATGCGCTTTAAGGGAATTCCCAGCCGAGATAATCACTCCGGCAGACAAGTCAACTGCCGTGCAAAAACGCCGCTCTATGCCGTTTTTCTGGAAACTGGAATTAGCGGTTGATGGCTGCGATGAAATCGCGCACTTCCTCGATCAGCGCGCCAAGGCGCTTGAGCGTGCTGGGGTCTTCGGGCTGACGCTCGATGGCGGTGGCGCAATCGGCGATGGCGAAGGCGCCGACCCCCCGGGCAGAGCCTTTCAGCCCGTGTGCCAGAAACAGCCTTTCCCGGACATCGGCGTCGGCTATCCTGTCTCGCACCGACAACGCCTGCTGCACGAACAGGGCGAGCACCTCCTGCTCGAGGCCACGATCGCCCATCGTCTGGCGGGCCAGATGGGCCATATCCACAGGCCGTGCCGGCCCGGTTCCCGACACGTCGCCGCCGGGCATTGAGAAGGCGATGCCGTTTTCGCCACGCATGAACTCTAACTCCTTGATCGTCGGATCGCCGGAAAAGCTAGGCGAATCCCGTGGACAACGGGTTAATGAATGGCCGGGAAAAATGTTGCGAAAACGGCGCCGGGATCACGGTGTTGTTAACCTTATATTTAAAGTTTTACGTATCTCGCGGAATGCATGTTTTCTTTACCCCGGTGTGTCATTACGATACGAGGGGTCCATTTTTCAGCCTCCTGCGCGGGATGCGAAAATCACAATCATAAGTCCCGCGGCAGCTTGTACAGGGTAGCGAAGGCATGGCGAAGAAAACAACGACGACAAGAACGCTCGACAGCGACGTTGCCAAGGAACTCGAAAAAGCGCTTGATATCGACCTGAGCGGGGACGCCGGCGGCGATCTCGACATCGCGGCGTCGATGGAAGATCTGGAAGCGCAGATATCGCAGGCCGCGGACGAGCTGGCGCGCGAAGGCCGCAACCAGGATGCGGAGCCCGTCGTCAGCCAGAGCGAGACGGTAGCGCCCCTCGCAAACCAAAGCCACGCAAACCAAAGTCAAAAGACGGCGCCCGCAGCCAACCAGAGCCAGAGCGCGAAACCCGCAGCGAAGGCCAAACCCGCCGAGTTGCGCCCGGTGGAAACGCGCAATGGCTCGCAGCCGGCCGGTTTCGCGCCAGCCAACGACGATCGTCAAAAGGATTACAAGACGCTTCTCCACAGCCTCAACCGGCGCGCCTCGAACACGATCTATTGGGTTGTGGCGATCGTTTCGCTCGTCTGGCTTGCCGGCGCTGGAGCGTTGGCCAATCTGCTGTTCGGATCGGATATCTGGAAAATCCGTACCCTTGACCAGTTTTTGGCCCGTCCCGAACTGATCGGCCTGGCGGTCGCGGCAATCCTGCCCGTTATCCTGTTCTGGGCGTTTGCCGCCATGATCCGCCGCGCCCAGGAAATGCGCATCGCCGCCCAGTCGATGACGGAAGTGGCCTTCCGCCTAGCCGAACCGGAAAACCTTGCCCAGGATCGCGTCATGATGATCGGCCAGGCCGTTCGCCGCGAGGTGGCGGCCATGGGCGAAGGCATCGAGCGCACGCTGGCGCGCGCCGTCGAGCTCGAAACCCTGGTCCACAGTGAGGTGAACCAGATCGAACGCTCCTATTCGGAAAACGAAACCCGCATCCGTACGCTCGTCGACGGGCTGGGCAGCGAGCGCGAAGCAGTGGTCACCCACGCCGAGCGGGTGCGCGCATCGATCGCCGGCGCGCATGAGACGCTGAAGGAAGAAATCGGCTCTGCCAGCGACCTCATCCGCGACAGCATCCTCAACGCTTCGACCCAGCTGTCGATGACCATCACCAATTCCGGTGATACATTGATCGACAGGATCAATGGAAGCTCGATGTCGATCTTCGATCAGGTGGAAGGTCGCCTCGATACGATCACCGACCGGCTGTCGACCTCCGGCGAGGCCTTCGCCAGCCTGCTCGATACGCGCATCGCCAAGCTGACGGACACGACCGATGGCCTGACACGGTCGCTGACCGACCTGCTCGACGACCGGACCAACGGCATGGTGTCGCTGCTCGGCGGCGCCGCGCGCACGCTGAGTTCCGAGTTCGAAGCCAGCCTTAGCGGCATCGAGCGCACGCTTGCCGAACGCGGCCAGGCGCTGATCGGCGAATTCCAGACCCGCGCCGAAGCGCTGGACACCGGCACGCAGAAGCTCAACGCCGCGCTGGAGGCCCGTGCACGCCAGATCAACGAGACGCTGGTCGAACGCGCACGCGAAATCGCCCACACCTTCCAGGAAAGCAAGGACACGCTGTCGGTGATGATCGATCAGGGCAAGACCCAGATCGGCGCCGACATGGCCGACATCGTTTCGTCGACCTCATCCATGCTTGAAGCGCGTGCCAGCGACTTCGCCGGGCGCATGGAAGCGGCGCGCCATGTCGTTTCCCGTTCCTTCGACAGCGATATCCAGCGACTCGCCGACGCCCGCGTCGGCATCGAGGAGGCCGTCGAAAACCACAGCCGCAAGCTGTCGGAAAGCCGCGAGCGCATGACGGCGGCAATGCAGGCCGATCTGGAGAAGTTCGCCGAAAGCCGCGTCGGCATCGACGCAGCCGTGACCGACCAGGTGCAGAAACTTGCCGAGGGCCGCAGCCTGATCGCGCGCGCGCTCGAGGAGGATCTGCGCAAGGTCAACGAGTCGCGCGCCGCCATCGACGCTTCGCTCGGCAGCCATCTCGAAAGGCTCGAAGAAGGCCGCAACAGGCTTGCGCTTGCTCTCGACGAAGACTCTGGGAAACTTGTACAAGCCCGTACAATCATTGATGAAATGGTTGCCGGACATGTCGGAAAACTTGCTGAGGGTCGCGGCATTCTTTCGCGGGCACTGGAGGCCGACCTCGCCAAGCTGGCCGACAACCGCGCCGGCATTGACGGGCTGGTCGCCGCCCAGGTTGAAAAGATCGCCGAAGGTCGCGCCGTCCTGGCCAAGGCACTGGAAACCGACATTGTCGGCATCAAGGACCTGATCGAGAGCCATTCCGCGAAACTGGCGGAAGACCGCGCCGGGTTGTCGCGTTCGCTTGACGATGACCTGTCCGGCATCAGGGGCCTGATCGAGAGCCATTCGGGCCGGCTTGCCGAGGATCGCAGCCTGTTGTCTCAAACACTCGAGGCCGACCTCGCCAAGCTGGCGGAAAGCCGCACGAGCATCGACGGGCTGGTCGCCGGCCAGGTCGAGAAATTGGCTGAAGGCCGCGATATCCTCAAGCGCGCACTGGAAACCGACCTGAACACGATCAAGGGCGTTATCGCTGGCCAGTCCGAAAGGCTGGCGGAAGACCGCAACCAGCTTTCACGAGCACTGGAAACGGACTTGCAGAGCGTTAACAGTCTTATCTCTGACCACATGAACAGGCTCGCCCAGGACCGCTCGACACTGTCGAAGGCGCTCGAGGACGATCTCGCCAAACTGGCGGAAAGCCGCTCGAGCATCGACGGCCTGGTCGCCGGCCAGGTCGAGAAGCTGGCCGAGGGCCGCGATATCCTCAAGCGCGCGCTGGAAGCCGATCTTGGCAGCGTCAACAATCTCGTCAACAGCCACGCCGAGAAGTTGGTCGAGGACCGTTCGGCCTTGTCGAAGGCTCTTGAGGACGATCTCGCCAGGCTGGCGGAAAGCCGCTCAAGCATCGACGGGCTGGTCGCCGGCCAGGTCGAGAAGCTGTCCGAAGGACGCGACATCCTCAGGCGCGCGCTGGAAGCCGATCTCAACACGATCAAGAGCGTCGTCGCCGACCAGTCCAAGCAGTTGACCGACAACCGCGCGGAATTTGCGCATGCGCTGGAAGCCGATCTTGGCAGCGTCAACAGCCTCGTCAGCAACCATGCCGAGAAACTCCTCCAGGATCGCTCGACGCTGTCGAAGGCGCTTGAGGACGATCTCGCCAAACTGGCGGAAAGCCGTTCGAGCATCGACGGGCTGGTCGCCGGCCAGGTCGAGAAATTGGCCGAAGGCCGCGACATACTGAGGCGCGCGCTGGAAGCCGATCTCAACACGATCAAGGGCGTCGTTGCGGACCAGTCCCAGCAATTGACTGACAATCGCGCCGAGTTTGCGCGGGCGCTGGAAGCCGATCTCGGCAGCGTCAACAGCCTCGTCAGCAACCATGCCGAAAAACTCCTGCAGGACCGCTCGACGCTGTCGAAGGCGCTTGAGGACGACCTCGCCAAGCTGGCCGAAAGCCGCTCAAGCATCGATGGGCTGGTCGCTGGCCAGGTCGAGAAATTGGCTGAAGGCCGCGACATACTGAGGCGCGCTCTGGAGGCCGATCTGGAAAGGCTTGCGGCAAGCCGTGGCGAGGTCGACGACATCATCACCGGCCATGTCGGCAAGCTTGCCGAAGGCCGCGACATGCTGACCCGCGCCTTGGACGACGATCTTTCCAAGCTTGCCGATACGCGCAAGGACGTCGATCGTTCCCTGTCCAGCCATATCGACCAGATCGCCGCCCGAAGCACCGACATCTCGGATGCCATCGCAGCCGACGTCGAAAAGATCGAACAGGCGTTCAGCCGGCAGACAGGCGTCATCGAAGAGCGCGCCGGAACCATGGAACGCGCATTGTCGACAGGTGTCGACAATGTCCGCGCCGTGCTCGAGAAAAGCGCTGTCTTCGTTGCGGGAGCGCTGCGCGAAAAGGTCATGGAAGTCACCAGCGCGCTGCATGAGCAGGCGGGTGTGGCGTTCAGCGACGCCGACCGCAAGATCGCCGAACGCGCCGAGCAAACCTCGGCTGCCCTGCTTGCCAGGGCAGAGGATATCGCCCGCACCTTCGAGGAGGCGGATCGTCGCCTTGCAGCGCGTGCACAGGACACGTCGAGCGCGCTTATCGCCCGCGCCGAGGATACATCGAGCGCACTCATGGCCCGTGTCGACGACACGTCGAACTCCTTGCTGGCGCGCGCCCAGGCAACAGCCGATCAACTGGCCGCCCGTGCCGGCGAGATCGCCGGAACATTCGATGCGGCGGACCAGAAGCTGGTTGCCCGCGCCGTCGAAACAGCACAGTCGCTGGCCGCACGCGCCGGCGATATCCTGCGCAATTTCGAAGGCGCCGACGAACGGCTGACCGTGCGCATCGGCGAATCGGCCGAAGCACTTGCGGCACGTGCGTCGGATCTCGGCCGCATCTTCGATGCCGCCGACCAGCAGTTGATGTCGCGCATTGCCGAAGGTTCGGAGGCACTGTCGACGCGCGCCTCCGAGATCGGCCGCATCTTCGACGAAGCGGATCACCGCCTGGTGGCGCGCATCGCCGACAGCACCTCGACGATCGGCGAGCATGCCGACAACATAGTCGGTGCCTTCGCCAGCACCGAGCAGCGTGTTGCCGAACGTGCAAGGCTGACCGGTCAGGATCTTGCCGTCCATGCGCGCGAAATCGAGCAGGCGCTGGCCGGCGCCGATGAGCGCCTGGCGTCAAGCGCGGCGGCTGCGGCGGCTCGCGTCGAGGAGCAGCTTGCCGGCGTCGAGAACCGTCTCGCCTACACCACCGAAACGGTGGGCCAGAGGCTCAACGAGCAGGTTTCAACCGCCGAGGCGCAACTCATTTCACGCGCCAACGCAATCGCCGAGACCTTTACCGCGGTCGGCCAGCATATCGGCCAGAGCACCAACGACGCGGCGAAGACCATCGGCTCCAACACTCGCGAGCTCAACACCATGCTCGCGGCGCGTTCGGCCGAGATATCGAAAATCCTCGACGAAACGGCACGGCCTCTGGTCGAACGCTTCGCCCAGGGCGGCTCGGAACTGCAAAAGAGCATGGAAGAAGTCACCGAACGCGCCACCGAGAAGCTGCGCAGCGAAAATGCCGCTCTCGTCAACGCGCTCGCCAGCCGCACCGCCGAAACGCTGTCGGCCGTCGAGGGCGCACGCTCGACGCTCGCCGACAGTGTCGCCGAGCTCATCGGCCGCATGAGTACATCCAGTGCGCAGCTCGGTCAGTTGATCGAGCAGGCGGCGACCAATCTCGGCCAGGTCGACGAACGCCTGAGCGGCAGCACGCAGAGCTTTGCCGCGACGACCGAAAAAGCCGCGCAGACCTTCGCCAGTTCGGCGCGCCTGGTCGATTCAAACACGACCCGGCTTACCGAACTGTCGTCCGCCACCTTGCGCGAGGTCGCCTCGATCGCCACCAAGTTCGACGAGCACAGCCGGCTGCTGTCCAGCGCTTCGGACCTGCTGGGCTCGGCCCAGGCCAACCTCGAACACACGCTGGAGCGCCAGTCCTCACTGGAAGATCTCGCCGTCGGCCTGGTCAAGAAGTCGGAAGACCTGGAAAAGGTGATGCGCTCGTTCGAGAACCTGGTCGGCCAGACGCTGCAGAACGCGGAAGGCAAGACACTGGAATCGGCCGACAAGATCCGGTCCGCCATTTCAGAGGTCGTCGATTCGGCAACCAAGCGTTTCGCCGACGCAACCGAGGAGATGCGGCGCACGGCGGGCTCGATCAAGAGCGAGCTCGACCTCACCCGCGCCGAGCTCAAAAAGGGCGTCATCGAGATGCCGGAGGAAGCAAAGGAATCGACCACGGCCATCCGCCGCGCCGTTTCCGAACAGATCAACGCGTTGAAGGAACTTTCGGATATCGTTGCGAAATCCGGCCGCGGCGCCACCGATCCCTCGGAGCCACGCAGCCTGCGTCCAGCGCCGCAGGCGCCCGTCGCACGCGCTCCCGAGCCGCCACGCCGGAACCCGGCGCCGCAGCCGGAGCTTCGTGCGCCGCAAGTGCCGTTGGGCGGGTCCGCCTTGCGCGACCTGGAACGCCCAGTTGAGACGGCGCGTCAGCGCGATCCCAATGCCCGGACGCCTCAGGGTGGCTGGGTGCGCGATCTCCTGACCGGGGCATCGCGCGAAGAGGAAGCCAGGCCCGTCGCTCCGGCCGAAACGCAACGCCCGGCCCCTGCCCAGCGTTCGCCGCTTCATGTCATGGAGTCGCTCAACTCGCTTTCCGTCGATATCGCCCGAGCCATCGATCACGATGCTTCGATCGAATTGTGGAACCGCTATCGACGTGGCGAGCGCGACGTGTTCACGCGGCGTCTCTACACGCTGAAGGGCCAGCAGACTTTCGACGAAATCCGCCGCAAATATCAGACCGAGGCGGAATTCCGCGCCGCCGTCGACCGCTACTGCGACGATTTCGAGAAGCTGCTCAAGGACGTGTCGCGCAACGATCGCGACAACATCATGGCGCAGACCTACCTGACATCGGACACCGGCAAGGTCTACACCATGCTTGCCCACGCTAGCGGCCGCCTGCATTGATCAGGCAGTAGGGAATCACAAAAGGCGGGAGATTTTCCCGCCTTTTTCATTTCCGCCCGCAGGTTCCGCAGCCAGTCTTGTTTTTCTCAGATCACCGAATCCGTCCAGCTCACGATGTCCCTGGCTGCGTCGCCGAACGCATTGTCGAGCGCGCTGACATAGGCCTGGTTGCCACTGCCCGAGACGGGCGCGCTCGCGGTAAAGCTCTTCGATGCGCGCACCTCACCGTTGCGGTCGTTCAATATCCGCACGAATAGGTCGACCTCGGCATGTTCGCCGCCATCGACGCGGACGTCGAAGGACCGGACCTCGACGATCACCTGGTAATCGATCGCCAGCCCCTCGCCGGGCTTGCCAACGCCGGCGAAGCTGCCCGAACGCTGGAACGTCTCGGCGAGCCGCGCCTGCACGATCAGCGGCAACCGGTCGGCCCACTGCGCGCCCTTGAGATACTGGATCGACCGATCGGACGGCCTGATGACGATGTTCTGGCTGTCCAGCGCCTTGAGCGCCGAGGGCTGGGCAATGAGTATCTGGCGGCGGCTGTGGCTGCGCGCGTCGAGCGACGGCGCCGAAAGCTCGAACGTATCGAGCGGAGCCGGCCCGCCGCCGGGCAAGGCCGCGCAACTGGCAAGGGTCAGGGCAAGCAATGCCACAGCCGATCTGACGCCGCCCGATTTGACCCAAAACGACTTCACGCGCGATCCCCGCAATACCCGGCCCCGTTGTCCCCAGATCGTAAGGTCAACCTGCATTGGTGGTCCATGTTCTTGCGGGGTGCGAAGGCCGAAGTCAACGCCGCGCCCTGCCGTCGAACTGTCGAACCTCGCCCTCTCCCCCTGAGAGTATCCGCTGCGGATTGCGGCTGAGGTCCGTCACCGCCTCTTCGATACGGTTGATCGAGCGGCGGCTGTCCTGGACCAGCGCCTCGACGTTTTGCAGACCCTGGCCGGAGAATCGCGCCAGATTGTCGGTGATGGTGCCGAGACGGGCGTTCAGCGTATCGGCGACCTGCTTGAATGACTTCAGCGTCTCCCTGGCATCGGCCATTACGCCATCCGCCTGGCCCGAGCCCAGCAATGTGTCGACCTTGGCCAGGATGCCGTCGACGCGCACCGAAGCATCGTTGAGGCGCTGAGCGAGCTGCCGCGCATCCTTGATCGTCTCGTCGATATCGTCGCTTCGGTCGGCGAATTTATCGGTCACCTTGGCGATATCGGCGGCAGCCTTGTTGGCGTTTTCGCTGGCTTTCTGGATGTTTGCCAGCGCGGTGCGAACCTGCGCCGGATCGATGCCGTCGAGAACGCCGTCGACCTTGGTCAGCGTGCCTTGCGTCTTTTGTGCAAAGTCGTTGATCGACCCCACCGCCGTGTCGACATTCTTGATCACTGTATCGAACTGCTTCGAGGTTTCCTTCAGATTGCCGGTCACCGTATCGACATTGGCGACAATGCTCTTGATCTGGTCCTTGTCGACGGCATTGAGCAACCCTTCGGCCGCCTTCAGCGTCCCGTCGAGCTTGCCGGAAACGCCCTTCAATTCATCGGACAGCGAGCTGACGCTGGCGAGGAACTTGTCGATACCGTCGGAGTTCTTGGCCAGCGCGTCGGAGAAGGTCTGTACATTGTTGACGGTCTGCGTCAGCGGCCCGCGAACGTCCTTGGTGAAGCCTTCGAGCTGGGTGAGAACCGTGTCGGCGCGGGTGAAGATGTTCTGCGCCGTCTGCAACAAATTGGTGACCGCTGACGGGTTGGCAACGATCTCGGCGACCTTGCCTTCCGCTTCCGCCTGGTCGAGAAGCTTCACTTCCTTGGGATCGGCGCCCTTGAGTTCGATATTGGCCTGGCCAGTAAGGCCGGCAAGCCCGATATCGGCCTGCGTCGACTTGGTGATCGGCGTCATGCGGTCTATCTCGGTGTCGGCGATGGCGGCGGTCGGATTGTCGACATCGATATAGACGCGCCTGACATCGCCGACCTTGACACCGTTGAACAGCACGAAACTGCCGCGGCCGAGACCGGACGCCGAGCCGGGGATGCGCACACGCAGCATCACCGTCTCACCCTTGTCACCGATTGCGGCCGTCCAATAGACGAACGCAAAGGCCGCCAGGATCGCGGCCAGCGTGAAAATGCCGACAATGACGTAGTTGGCTCTGGTTTCCATTGCCTCACTTATGGCTATGCGCGCGCCGCAAGATCAAGTTGCCGGGCACGTTTTCCGCGGAAATAGGATTTCACCCACGGCTCCTCGCTTTTCAGCATGTCGTCGATCGTGCCTTCGACCAGCACCTTCTTTTTGCCGAGCACAGCCACCCGATCGCAGGCGGTGAACAGCGTGTCGAGATCGTGCGTGACCATATAAACGGTCAAATCCATGGTATCGCGCAGCTTGACGACCAGTTCGTCGAATTCCGCAGCACTGATCGGATCGAGGCCGGATGTCGGCTCGTCGAGGAAGACGATGTCGGGGTCGAGCGCCAATGCGCGCGCCAGCGCCGCGCGCTTGATCATGCCGCCGGAAAGCTCGGAAGGGAATTTCTGCGCCGCATCCGGCGGCAGCCCGACGAGTTCGACCTTGAGCATCGCCAGCTCGTCCATCAGCTTTCGCGGCAGGTCGAGATACTCACGCATCGGTACCTGCACGTTTTCGAGCACCGTGAGCGCGGAAAACAGCGCGCCGTGCTGAAAGAGGACGCCAAGGCGCATGTCGATGCGAAGACGCTCCCTTTCGCTCGCCTTTTCGACATCGACGCCGAACAGCTTGATCGTCCCCGACTGCTTGCGCGTCAGGCCGAGGATGGTGCGCAACAGAACCGACTTGCCGGCGCCTGAAGCGCCGACAAAGCCGAGGATCTCGCCGCGCCTGATATCGAGCGACAGATGATCGAGAATGACCTTGTCACCGAAGGAGACGGTGATGTCGTGCGCCGAAAGCACGATCTCGTCTTCGTCGGCTTCCGCCGCAACCCTGGTTGCCTCTGTGCTGCCCTGCATCGCCATGTCAGAACTCGATCGCCGCGTAGAACATGGCGAAAAGCCCGTCGAGGATGATGACCACGAATATCGACTTCACCACGGAAGCGGTCACGTGCTGCCCGAGCGATTCGGCGCTACCGCCGACTTTCATGCCTTCGACGGAGGCGATCGTGCCGATGATCATGGCCATGAACGGCGCCTTGATCAGCCCGGCAAAGATGGTGCTGATATCGATGGCGACGCGCAGCCGGTCGATAAAGGCGGCCGGCGGGATGTCGGAATAGAGCCATGCGGCCAGGATACCGCCGCCGAGAGCCGCGAAATTGGCGATGATCGTCAGGCAAGGCAGCGCGATCACCAGCGCGACAAGCCGCGGAAATACCAGGACGCCTATCGGATTGAGCCCGATGACCTTCAGCGCGTCGACCTCCTCACGCATCTTCATCGAGCCGATTTCAGCGGTGATGGCGCTGCCCGAGCGGCCGGCGATCATGATCGCGGTCATCAGCACGCCGAGCTCGCGCAGGATCAGCACCCCGACCAGGTCGACGACAAAGATGTCGGCGCCGAAATAGCTGAGCTGATAGGCGCCTTGCTGGGCGACGATTGCCCCGACAATGGCCGACATCAGCACCACCACCGGTATGGCGCCGACGCCCATGCGATCAATCTGGTTGAAGATCGCCGCCGGATTGACCGCATGGCCGCGGCCAAGCTTCATCTGCGAGCCTTGTATCGTGGCGCCAAGAATGTTCATCGAGGCCAGGAAATCGTCGCGCATCTCATAGACCCGCCGGCCAACCGCTTCGAGCGCGCGGATGACGATATTCGGCGGCCTGGCATTGCCCGACTCAGGCTCGCGCCGAACGGCGTCACTGACGGCGCCGAGCAGGATCGAAGCGATTTCGCTTTGCCCTTGCATCCTGATCTCGACCCCCTTCTTCTCGAAGGCGCTGACCAGACGGTCGATCAGCCAGGCTCCGGCGGTATCCATCTTCTCGATATGGGAAAGGTCGAGCGCGAGCGCCTGGAAGCCGCTGCGCTTCTCGATCTTGCGCATCTCGGCGTCGACAAGCGCCACGGTGCGCGTCGTCCAGTTTCCAGAGAAAGCGCAGCGCAGAACATCGCCCTCTTCACCAACCTCAACGCGCGGCTGGTGGTCGGCCTCTCTGGCGGTCGTGCCGCTTGCCTTGCGTTTGCCGATGGTCAACATGTCGTCCTGTTTAGCCTGACGGGGTCGACCTGTCGATTTGCCGACAAGCCCCTTCTCGCACAGCCGGAGCAGAAAAATATGGCGCGTGTCATTTCGGTCGAGGCCGAGCGCTTTCCCATCGCCGGTACCTTTACCATTTCGCGCGGTTCGAAGACCGAGGCCGAGGTGATCACTTGTACGATCGGCCAGGGCAGCCATAGCGGGCGCGGCGAATGCGTCCCCTACAAGCGCTACGGCGAAACCATGGATGGCGTCCGCGCCGCGATCGAGGCCATGCGGCAACAGATTGCAGGCGGCATCGACCGGGTCGGGCTGCTCGACGCCATGCCGGCGGGTGCCGCGCGCAACGCCATCGACTGCGCGCTCTGGGACCTGGAGGCGAAGATCACCGGAACACCAGTGGCGCAGGCGATAGGCGCGGTTCCGTCGCGGTCGCTGGAGACGGCCTACACGCTGTCGCTCGGCGAGCCGGAAGCGATGGCCGCACAGGCCCGCGCCAACGCCATGCGCCCGCTGCTCAAGGTCAAGATCGGCGGCGACAACGACATGGCCCGCATCCGCGCCGTCACCGAGGCGGCACCGCAAAGCCGCATCATCCTCGACGCCAATGAGGGCTGGACCGACGATAACATCGTGGAAAACCTCGCCTTTGCCGCAAAGCAAGGCATCGCGCTGATCGAACAGCCGCTTCCCGCGGGCCGTGACGGCATCCTTCGCCACATCGCGCATCCGGTGCCGATCTGCGCCGACGAGAGCGTGCATGAGGCGAAGGATCTCGCCTCGCTCGTCGGCCTTTATGATTCCGTCAACATCAAGCTCGACAAGGCGGGCGGGCTGACGGCAGCCCTCGCCCTTCGCGACCGCGCCCGCGAACTGGGTTTTGGCGTCATGGTCGGCTGCATGGTCGGCACGTCGCTTGCCATGGCGCCGGCCGTACTGCTCGCCCAGGATGCCGATTTCGTCGATCTCGACGGTCCGCTGCTTTTGGCCCGCGACCGTGTGCCGGGCCTCGTCTACCAGGGATCGCTGGTATCACCCCCCGATCCGGCGCTGTGGGGCTGAACGCGCCGCAAGTCCGATCAGCGCTAGCCCGATCAGGGCGATCGGGATCATGGCGAAAAAGCCGTCCACGCCGAAGCGGTCGTAGAGCGGGCCGGACAGAAGCGTGACGACGGCCGTGAAAAAGCCGTTGGAGAAATAGGCGATGCCTTGCGCTGCCCCGGTTCGTTCCTCCACGACTGTTTCGCCGATCATCTTCTGCAGGCCGATCAGCACCAGCGCCACCGAAATGGCATGCAGCGTCTGCACGGCGAAAAATCCGGCGACGCCAAGACCAAGCGGCCAGATCAGCGGGAAAGCGATCCAGCGGACGATCGAGCCGATGCCGGCCATCATCATGATCGACACGACGGAGAACGAGCCGAAGACACGGGTGAAGGCCAAAAACATGCAGATCTCGGCCACCACGCCCCATCCCCACAGCAGCCCGACAACCGAATCGCTGATGCCGATCGATTTCCAGTAGATCGACACGAAACCGTAGAGAAACGCATGACTGGCGGTGATGACGCCGACGCCGATGGAGAAATACAGGAAATACGCATTGAGAAGTTTCGGCGCCGACTGCTGGATATCGCTGGCCGACAGTGGCGAGGCCCGTCGAGGACGACCGAGCCGCGGCGCAATCAGTCCGACGGCAAGGGCTGCGGCAAACGCCACGAAGATGATCACCGGGACAGCTCCGGCGCTGGTCGCCGACAGGATGAAGCCGCCCGCAAGATTGGCGCAGAGATAGGAGATCGATCCCCATTTGCGCATGCTTGCGTAATTCGAGCCGAAGCGGCGCACGCCTGACAGCGCCAGCGAATCGGCAATCGGCGAGTGCGGCGTCCAGACGACGGCAAGCGCCAGCGAAACGGCGAGCACCATGGCGTAGGTCGGTGGCAGGAAGTAGCCGGCGGCCAGCACCAGCGATGCGGCGACCAGCGCGATATAGACATTGGCGCGGTCCCTCGCCCGGTCGGCGAGCGCGGTAAGCAACGGCGTCGTCACCACACGCAGGAACATCGGCGCGGCGAGAATGACCGCTATCTCACCGGCATGAAAACCCTTTGCCTGCAGCCACAGCGGAAAGTAGGGCAAATGCGTGCCGAGCGGCACGAAAAGCGTGAAGAAGATCAAGCTCATGCGCAGCTCGAAATGGCGCGGCTTGACAAGCTGTTCGGGCGAAAGCGGCGGCAGGGACATGAATCGATCCAATGACGCTGCATTCGTCGGCTGCAACGCGCATCGATCCCTAACATGCGGGAAAGCGAGTCGAAACCGCCTGGACTAACGCATCGACCCGAAAATCGATTCCGATTTTCGGCGAGCACGATGCGTAGATTGGAAAGTGTCAGGGGCGTACTTGTGCGTCCAAGTGGACGCACGTCGCCCTAAGTAATGCACGTTCAGGCCGCCTCGACCACCCTGTCCTCGATGAGCATTGGGATAAACGGCTCGTCCGGCGCTTCAGGCAGAACATGCGCCCAGGTCAAGATCTCCATCCGGCCGTCGAAATGCTCGACCACCGCCGTGCAGCTTTCGACCCAGTCGCCGGTGTTGATATATTGCACGTCCTCGAAATTCTCGATCGCCGCATGGTGGATGTGCCCGCAGATGACGCCGTCGACGTGCGAGCGGCGTGCTTCGTCGGTCAGCACCGTCTGGAACGAGCCGATGAAGTTCACCGCCTTCTTGACCTTGACCTTGGCCCAGGACGAGAACGACCAGTAGGAAAGACCGAACAGCTGACGCAGCCGCGTGATGACGCGGTTGACCAGCATGGCCCCGTCATAGGCATAGTCGCCGAGATAGGCCAGCCAGCGCTGATTGTGGACGACGGTGTCGAACTGGTCGCCATGGATAACCAGCAAACGCTTGCCGTCGGCGGTCTCGTGGATGGCGCGGTCGGCGACGACGATGCCGCCGAAATGCACACCTTGGAACTGGCGCGCGAATTCGTCGTGATTGCCGGCGATGTAGGTGATGCTGGCGCCCTTGCGCGCCTTGCGCAGCAGTTTCTGGACGACGTCATTGTGACTCTGCGGCCAGTGCCAGCTTCGCCTCAGGCGCCAGCCGTCAACGATATCGCCGACGAGATAGATGATATCGGCATCGTGGTGGCGCAGGAAATCGATCAGGAAGTCGGCCTTCGCCGCCTTCGATCCGAGATGGATGTCGGAGATGAACATGCTGCGGAAAGTGCGGGGCTCTGCGCCGGGCATTGGATTCTCACCGTTGCTTTCGAGCAGCCTATGCGCCGATTCATGCAACAACCGTATGACGGTTGCGATTGGTCCAGCCAAAGGGTTAGCCTGCCACGCTGTTCAAAGGAGAAAAAATCATGGATCTCGGCATTCGCGGGAAGAAGGCCATCGTCTGCGCTTCGAGCAAGGGGCTTGGGCGCGGCTGCGCCATGGCGCTGGCCGAGGCCGGCTGCGATCTGGTGGTCAATGGACGCAATGCCGAGTTGCTGGCGAAAACCGCGGCCGAGTTGCGCGAGAGATTCGGCGTCAAGGTGACGGAAATCGTCGGCGACGTCTCGAAGCCCGAGGTGCAGAAGGCGCTGCTTGCCGCCTGCCCCGATCCCGACATCCTCGTCAACAACAATGGCGGACCGCCGTTTCGCGATTTCCGCGAACTCGACCGCGAAAAGATCCTCGAAGGCGTCACCCAGAACATGGTGACGCCGATCGAGCTGATTAAGGCCGTCATCGACGGCATGGCGTCGCGCGGCTTCGGCCGCATCGTCAATATCACCTCGCTGTCGGTCTATGTGCCGATCCCCGGCCTCGATCTGTCGTCGGGCGCGCGCGCCGGCCTGACCTCGTTCCTTGCCGGCGTGGCGCGAACGGTGATGGACCGCAACGTGACGATCAACAACATGCTGCCGGGCAAGCTCGACACCGACCGGCTGCGCGGCCCGCATGAACCCGGCTCAGTCGAGGACCCGGCCGCCGCCGCTGCGCGCAAGGCTCAGGCAGCAGCCAACATTCCAGCAAAGCGGCTCGGCACACCGGAGGAATTCGGCCAGATCTGCGCCTTCCTGTGCTCGGTCCATGCCGGCTATCTGACCGGGCAGAACATACCGGTGGACGGCGGCCTCTACGTCAGTGCGTTCTAATCCAACGCTTGGTACACGCTGGATGGGAGGTCCGAACGCCTAACGACAATCTCAATATACGCATTCGAATCGCTCCCGCCGCACCAATTCCACCGATTGCCATGGCAATACGACAAAGTCGCTGATTCCTGCCGGAACTGCGCCTGAGCAAGGCTAGGAAACAGCTCAAACGAAAAGCTGGCGTAACGTCACTCATCGGCAAAATTGAAAGAACTCGACCACAAACAGACAGTCGCCTCGCTGGAGAGCGAGCTGCGCCGGCCGCTAGCTTATAACCTTAAGCAACGGGCGTCATCTGCGGGGCAATGTCTGGTGCGGTGGTACGAGGCGGTTTCCAGCTAGAGATATTTGGGACGTCACTGCCCTTCCCAGCATTTCGAAGAGCCAGGCTACGCCCGCATCCATGAGTGCGGCTTTGGAGGCAATCGCGCGAATGTGGGAGTGAACCAGCGGCAAGGGCGCCTCCATGCTGACGACATTGAAGCGCTGCGCATGCATCGCCACCAGCGTCTTGGGAAGGGCGGCGATGAGGTCGGTATCTGCGACAATCGCGAGCGCAACCATGAAGTTGGGAACCGTGAGAACCACCCGACGCGACCGCCCCTGCTGGGCAAGAGCGTCGTCAACGAAGCCATGTGCATCGCCGGTGAGCGAGACGACCAGATGCTGCATCCGGCAGAATGCATCGAGCGTCGGGTCCTCGCCAAACGGGTGCCCGGCGCGCATCGTGATCACGAAATCCTCTTCGTAAAGCATCCGGGAGGTGAACCGCGCCGGGACTTTGTCGGCGGGAACAACCGCGATGTCCATCGCGCGCGCCTCGATGTCGGCCAGGACGGGCTCCCAGACACTGTCAGTTGTGGTGACGGCGCGTGGAGGAAGTATCTGCCGGACACTGATGTCGATGCCAGGGCCATGCCGGCGCAGTTCCGCCAGCAACGGCAGCAAGAATACGGCCGAGACGCCGTCGGGCGCACCGACCGTGAAACGGCGTGTGGAGATTGCCGCGTCGAATGGCGCGGCAGCGCCAATGACGACGCGCGCCCGCGCAAGAATTTCAGCGACGGGTCCCGCAAGGTCCAGCGCCCGTTCGGTCGGCACGACGCCCTTTGGCGTTCGTAGGAACAGCGGATCGTTGAACAGCCTTCGCAGACGCCTGAGTCCGTGACTGACCGCCGAAGGCGAGAGGCTGAGCCTTCCCGCCGCCTGACCGACATGCCGCTCCTCCACAACTGCCTCGAACAAGACGAGGAGATTGAGGTCGGTACGCGAAAGATCAATTTGGTTCAGCATATTGCTGAATACATGCCGCTGGATTCATATGCTGGCAAGTGGGAATCTCTCCGCAGTGAACAATGTCGCTTGAGGAAATCTCATGTCACAAGCAATCGCCAAGGGTCTCCACCCGATCATCGCCGAACCCGGCGCGCCTCCAATCGCCGCTGCCGGAACATCTCTCGTCGTCCGGGAGTGGTCGATGTCCGGTCCCGAATACATGCACGTCCATCAGTCCGATGACGAGGCATGGCACATACTGGAAGGGACACTTCGCTTCAGGTTTGCGGATCGTGAAGTTGACGCCGCTCCTGGAACAACGGTGTTCGTGCCTGCCGGACTGGCGCACACCTATCGCGCCATCGAGCCAAGCCGATACCTCATCATTCTGACGCCGAAGATCGATCGCCTCATAGCGCGGTTGCTCAACTGGTCGGAGGTCTCCGACTTACGCTCGACGCTCGGCGAATTCGACACGGTGCTCGCCGAACAAGCCGCACCGCAACCTGGCGAGACGCTCGACGAACGTTCGGGAGCCTAGAATCTTGTGGACATTTGACTGGGCAGCCCACCTGCATGAACTGTACTCCGCGGATGCCTGTTTTAGGCGGGCGCCACACGCTGAGCCTGAACCGCCTTCAACGCGCGAGCTGAGGCTCGAAAACGCGTTCAATGGAGAAACCTTGTCTTTTCGGCCGAAGGGACCGAGGCGGCGCGCTTCACCTTCATCCCACACCTCCTCATCATCCCAGATTAAAGATGCTGCGACGAACGATTGAACCCACCCACACAAAGCCGACAGTCCGCCTCCGGCCAGAATCAAGACGTTCACCACACGGCGCTTACGCCGGCTCGTGGCGCTGCCTGCTCGTTCCCATCGACGAGACGAATGGCAACGTCCCACCATCCTTAGCAGGCATTCAAACTGCGGCGGCGCAGCTCGCCGCAACAGCGGACCGGCACAGGTCGAGTTGTGGTGCGAAGTCACAAGCCCCGCGCTTGCGACATATCACCTCTCGAAAAGCCCCGGCTGCATGCTAAGAGACTCAAAACACCAGAGGACTGAACTGAGGAGCGGCCGGCATGGAAGGCGAAGGCAAAAAGGCGGCCCGATCTGATCTCGACGAAGCCGCCCTCTATTTCCACAAGCATCCGAGGCCGGGAAAGCTCGAAATCCAGGCGACAAAACCGCTTGGCAACCAGCGCGACCTGGCGCTGGCCTATTCGCCTGGCGTCGCCGCACCTTGTCTGGAAATCCGCGACAATCCGGCGACCGCCGCCGACTATACGGCGCGGGCCAATCTGGTCGGCGTCGTCTCCAACGGTTCGGCGGTGCTGGGCCTCGGCAATATCGGGCCGCTCGCTTCCAAGCCTGTCATGGAAGGCAAGGCGGTGCTGTTCAAGAAATTTGCCGGCATCGATGTCTTCGACATCGAGATCGACGCGCCCGGCATCGAGCGCATGGTCGAGACCGTCGCGGCGCTGCAGCCGACCTTCGGTGGCATCAACCTCGAGGACATCAAGGCGCCCGAATGCTTCGAGGTCGAGGAACAACTGAAGGCCCGTATGGGTATACCGGTATTCCATGATGACCAGCACGGCACCGCGATCATCGTCGCCGCCGCCGTGCTCAACGGGCTGGAGTTCGCCGGCAAGACCATCTCGGACATCAAGATCGTCACTTCGGGGGCGGGTGCGGCCGCCCTCGCCTGCCTCAACCTCCTGGTCCTGCTCGGCGCGCGTATCGAAAACATCTGGGTCACCGACCGCTTCGGCGTCGCTTACAAGGGCCGCGCCGACGAGATGGACCGCTGGAAGGATCCTTATGTGAAGGACACCGAGGCGCGCACGCTGGCGGATGTTATCCCCGCCGCCGACGTCTTCCTCGGCCTTTCCGCCGCCGGCGTGCTGAAACCGGAATTGCTTCAGCACATGGCGCCAAA
>NZ_NWQG01000055.1:0-9451 GCF_002529485.1 Mesorhizobium sanjuanii | reverse complement strand
CCCGACTGCCAGACCAAGGCTGGCGAACGACGCACGGCGAAACAATAAGGACATAAGATAACTCCGATGGGGATTGGCGACTGTTCAGATCAGCCAGATTGTGGCGGAATTTGGCGCGGTCGACAGGGCGACCGCGGCGTTGACATCGATTGAGCCCCCTCTTATCTGTCCAACGACTTTGCGTCCAGAACCGTTTTCCGGGCGCTTTTTGCGTTTGTCCGCGTTTCACGCGGAATTGATGGGGGCCGGCCGGCGCCTGTCGCAATAACTAGGAATGCTATTGAAAGGGCCATTGGATGGTCAGTCTCGGCGGTCTCGCCCGTAAGGTTTTCGGCTCCTCCAACGATCGCCGGGTCAAGTCGACGCGGCCGCGCGTCGAGGCGATCAACGCCATGGAAAACGAGATGAGGGCGCTCTCCGATGCCGAACTGGCGGCCCGCACCGAAAAATTCCGCCAGGACATCGCCAACGGCGCCTCACTCGACGATCTGCTGATCCCCGCCTTCGCCACCGCGCGCGAGGCGGCGCGCCGCGTGCTCGGCATGCGCCCGTTCGACGTGCAGCTGATCGGCGGCATGGTGCTGCACAATGGCGGCATCGCCGAGATGCGCACCGGCGAGGGCAAGACCCTGGTCGCCACGCTGCCGGTCTATCTCAACGCGCTTGCCGGCAAGGGCGTCCATGTCGTCACCGTCAACGACTACCTCGCCACGCGCGACTCCGAATGGATGGGCCGCGTCTATAAATTCCTCGGCCTGAGCGTCGGCGTCATCGTCCACGGCCTGTCCGACGAGGAGCGCAAGGCCGCCTACGCCGCCGACGTCACCTACGCCACCAACAACGAGCTCGGCTTCGACTATCTGCGCGACAACATGAAGTATGAGCGCGACCAGATGGTGCAGCGCGGCCATAGCTACGCCATCGTCGACGAGGTCGATTCCATCCTGGTCGACGAGGCGCGCACGCCGCTGATCATTTCCGGTCCGCTCGAGGACCGCTCGGAGATGTACAACACCATCGACGCCTACATGCTGAAGCTCGGCCCTGAAGACTACGAGATCGACGAGAAGCAGAAGACCTCGATCTTCACCGAGGACGGCACCGAGAAGCTGGAGAACCTTTTGCGCGACGCCGGCCTGCTCAAGGGCGAGTCGCTCTACGACGTCGAGAACGTCGCCATCGTCCACCATGTCAACAATGCCTTGAAGGCGCACCGGCTGTTCCAGCGCGACAAGGACTACATCGTGCGCAATGGCGAGATCGTCATCATCGACGAGTTCACCGGCCGGATGATGCCCGGCCGCCGCTATTCGGAGGGCCTGCACCAGGCGCTCGAGGCCAAGGAGCATGTGGCGATCCAGCCGGAGAACCAGACGCTGGCCTCCGTCACCTTCCAGAACTATTTCCGCCTCTACAAGAAGCTTTCCGGCATGACCGGCACGGCGCTGACCGAGGCCGAGGAGTTCGGCAACATCTACGGCCTCGAAGTCACCGAGATCCCGACCAACCTGCCGGTCATCCGCATTGACGAGGACGACGAGGTCTACCGGACGGTCGAGGAGAAATACAAGGCGATCGTCAAGGAGATCAGGGAAGCCAGCGCCAGGGGCCAGCCGACGCTGGTCGGCACCACCTCGATCGAAAAATCCGAGCAGCTCGCCGAGCGCCTGCGCAAGGAAGGCTTTAGGGATTTCGAAGTGCTGAACGCCCGCCACCATGAGCGCGAGGCGGCCATCGTCGCCCAGGCCGGCAAGCCCGGCGCCATCACCATCGCCACCAACATGGCCGGCCGCGGCACCGACATCCAGCTCGGCGGCAATGCCGAGATGCGCATCGCCGACGAGCTTGGCGACATGCCGGAAGGCCCCGAGCGCGAGGCGAAGGAAAAAGCCATCCGCGACGACATCGCCCGCCTGAAGGAAAAGGCGCTCGCCGCCGGCGGCCTCTACGTGCTCGCCACCGAACGCCATGAATCGCGCCGCATCGACAACCAGCTCAGAGGTCGTTCAGGAAGACAGGGCGATCCGGGCCGCTCGAAATTCTTCCTGTCGCTGCAGGACGACCTGATGCGCATCTTCGGCTCCGAGCGCATGGATGGCATGCTGCAGAAGCTCGGCCTCAAGGAAGACGAGGCGATCATCCATCCCTGGATCAACAAGGCGCTGGAAAAGGCGCAGAAGAAGGTCGAGGCGCGCAACTTCGACATCCGCAAGAACCTGCTGAAATATGACGACGTCTCCAACGACCAGCGCAAGGTGGTGTTCGAGCAGCGCATCGAGCTGATGGACGGCGAAGGCCTCAGCGAAACCATCGCCGAGATGCGCGAGGGCGTCATCGACGAGATCGTCGCCAAGGCCATTCCCGAAAACGCCTATGCCGAGCAGTGGAATGTCGACGGCCTCAAGGCCGAGGTCGCCGAATTCCTCAATCTCGATTTGCCCATCGAGGAATGGGTCAAGGAAGAGGGCATTGCCGAGGACGACATCCGCGAACGCATCACCCAGGCCGCCGATACCGCCGCCAGGGAACGCGCCGAGCGTTTCGGCCCCGATGTGATGACCTATGTCGAGCGCTCGGTGGTGCTGCAGTCGCTCGACCATCTGTGGCGCGAGCACATCGTCAACCTCGACCATCTGCGCTCGGTCGTCGGCTTCCGCGGCTACGCCCAGCGCGACCCGCTGCAGGAGTACAAGGGCGAGGCGTTCGAGCTGTTCCAGGCGATGCTGGGCAATCTGCGCCAGGCCGTCACCGCGCAACTGATGCGCGTCGAGCTGGTCCGCCAGGCCGCCGAAGCCCCGCCGCCCGAGGCGCCCGAAATGTTCGGCAGCCATCTCGACGGCAGCACCGGCGAGGACGATTTCGACGGCGGCGAGACGGCACTTCTGGTCCGCCAGGAAACCAACGCCATCGTCGCCCCCGAAAACCGCGACCCCAACAACCAGGCGACCTGGGGCAAGGTCGGCCGCAACGAAGCCTGCCCGTGCGGTTCGGGCAAGAAGTACAAGCATTGTCATGGGGCGTTTGCGTAAGCGAGCGCTTTCCTTCTCCCCGTTCACGGGGAGAAGGTGCCGGCAGGCGGATGAGGGGCAGCGCGAACCTGAAGCGATTGCCCTGGTTAACCCGCCAGGCTTGCTTTGTGACGGCAGTTATGCTATTGATTTCAATAAGGTGCTGATTTGCACCAGCGACCCGCCCACGAGGCGGGTTTTTTATTGCCGGTGAGATTAGCCGATCTCCCCGGGGGGAGATGGCCGGTCCACCCTCCGCAGTTGCAGCGCAGCTGCTGCGGAGGACGGGCAAGCCAGAGGGGGCGCTGTCCCGCAGGCGCCGAGAGATCAACCCTTACGAGTTTTCCGTATCTCGGCCGTCAGGCTCTTTGGCAATACCTTTGAATGGCCCTTCTGTCTGTTTTACTTCCATCAGTTGGCCTGTCGTTTCGTCGCGTTTCTGCCAAAGTCCATCCGGCCGTTCGAATTGCGTACGCTCCCTTACAGCGCCGCGGCGGAAGCCCTCACCTGTGTTCTTTCCCATTTCAATCTCCGACGTTTTGGCCCGCGAATCGCAGGCCTTGACGCAACGTTAGCAGATGTTCCGGCTTCGTTCCAGAGAGCGCAAGATCGCCCCTGCAACTCTCCAGATTGGGTGCAAAGCAACTACGCCGCCTTCAGTCGCTCCATTTCGACCTCGAACCCGAACGTCAACTGACCGGCACTACGGTATGCACGGCAGGAACATTGGAAAAAACGGGTATAGTGCCAGCCCCGGACGTAAACAGCTGCCAGCGCGATTCCGCTTTGTCGAAAGTAGCGTATGATAGGTCTCACCTATCCAACGAGAGCACATCATGGCACCATCATCCCGCATACTGTGGACGAACAAATCGGTTCTCAAGTTTGCGGGCAACTCTGATCCCATTGGTTTGATTGAAGAGAAGGCTCGCCAGTTGGTGCTACTTGCGCGCGATGCAGGATGGTCTGGTCCTCCTTACAATCCACTCGCTATCGCCGACCTTCTCAATATCCCTGTCGAAGCGAGTGGTGATGTCGTAGACGCGCGCACGATCGCGACCGAAAGAGGGGTCAAGATCGAATTCAATCCAACTCGACCTCGCGAGCGCGTACGATTTTCCGTTGCTCACGAAATTGCACACACGTTGTTCTCGGACGTTGCCGAGCAGACTCGACACCGTGGAGGCACGGCGGAGAGCGACGATTGGCAGTTGGAGATGCTGTGCAATTTAGCAGCAGCAGAATTCGTGATGCCGGCAGGAAGCTTACCGGCGACAGATCAGTTGCCAAAAATAGAAGAGCTGATGGTTGACCGCCGGAGGTTTGACGTTTCTGCAGAAGCTTTCCTGATGCGAATAGTGAAAGCGACTACGGAACCTGCTCTTATGTTTTGTGCGTCCCCAATTGAGAGTCAGAGTAAAAAACCCTCATATCGAGTTGACTACAGTGTAGGTTCGAAATCTGCACCTATCGTGATAACTTCCGGAACGGATGTCCCCGATAGCAGTATCGTATATTCGTGCACGGCCATAGGTCAAACAAATAGAAAAACCGAGGATTGGATATCTAAAGGAAACTTACCAGTAGAATGTGTCGGGATACCTGCGTTTGCAGGAGCCTCATATCCTCGCGTTGCTGGCATTGTAAGATTCAGGGCACAAGACGCTGACCCATTGGCTCTTCATGTTGTTCATGGAGATGTTCTTAAACCAGTCGGCACCGAGCCTAAGGTCATCTGCCAACTCGTCAATGATCAAGCTCGCACATGGGGAGGTGGTGTAGCGCGATCCGCCGCCGTCAAATACCCCAATGCACAACGACAGTTCTCCGACTGGTTTGTGAAACTACCCAGGCGGGCTCGGCTTGGGGAAGTTCATTTTGCGGATGTTGGTAATAACACATACATTGCCAGCCTGATTGCTCAAGAAGGATACGGCGCTTCTAGCACACCTAGAATACGCTATGCTCCTCTTGAACGATGTTTCCGTGCGGTTGCAGAGTTTGCGGCGGGTCACGGCTTATCTGTTCACTTGCCTAGGATAGGCTCTGGTCAAAGTGGTGGCTCGTGGGATACTGTTGAAGAGATTGCTCAAGATACTTTGATTGCGAAGGGGGTTCGCGTCACAGTTTATGACTTACCACCAAAACGTCAGAATAATGGAGCCGAGCTTCTGATTTGAATTTCAGGGACGACTCACCTCGTATTGTCGTGTTGTCTGGTCCCATCGGCGCTGGAAAGTCGTCGCTTGCTGAAAAATTACAAGCTAGATATTCGGCCACCGTTATCAAAACGCGACATTTGATCCGCAAGCAATTGCCTAACGTCAAAGAAGAGCGCGCAGCCCTTCAGAAGGCGGGGGAAAAGCTGGATAGAGCGGACGGCGGCGCGTGGGTTAAGAACGCACTCGTCCGTTTCATCGAAGACAATGTTAAAGGGCCAGCCGCTCGTGGTTTCTTTGTCATCGACTCAGCTCGAATTCCCGGCCAAGTGAAGGCCGTGCGTGAAGCATATGGCACTGCCGTGCATCATATTCATGTCGATGCATCTGACGAGATACTTGCAAAACGCTACACGGAGCGCAGTGACAAGACGAAAGAGCTCGAACGCTATGACGATGTACGAAAAAGCAAAACGGAAAGAGATGTGCGCAAACTCGCAGATCTGGCAGATACAGTTGTAGAGACTGATCGTTGCACGCCAGAAGCTGTCCTTGTTCGCTCCATCGCATTGCTGGGGCTTTACCCACGTATAACGACCCCTTTGGTCGCGTCCTGGTTGGCGGTCAATATGGAAGCGAGGGCAAAGGCAACATTGTCGGCCACATCGCGCCAGAATATTCGCTTCTCGTGCGGGTGGGCGGACCCAACGCGGGCCACAAAGTCTTTGCAGAGCCTGAACCCGAGGCCTATTTCCATTTGCCTTCCGGAACAGAACGGGCGCCGAAGGCACAACTCCTCTTGGGCGCTGGAGCAGTGCTATATCCGCCCAAATTGCTGCAGGAGATTGCGACCCACCACATCGATGCCGAGCGACTCAGCATCGATCCGCTTGCAATGATCATTGAGGACGATGACATCGACGTCGAGAAAGAGCTTCTCGCAGCGATCAGTTCCACTGCGCAAGGGGTTGGAGCAGCTAGCGCGCGCAAGATTATGGGGCGCGGTGGCAAGGCCTCCCCAGTTGTTCGTCTCGCAAAAGACGTTCACGAATTGAAGCCTTTTATCCGAGAGAGCCAGCCAATTCTAGAAAGGGCTTTTGTTCGCGGTGAGCACGTCCTTCTTGAGGGCACCCAAGGAACAAGCTTGAGCCTCCACCATGGTATTTATCCATTTGTCACGTCACGCGAGACGAGCGTAGCTGGATGTTTGGCGGATGCTGGAATTGCGTCAACGAGAGTAAGGCGTGTTGTAATGGTTTGCCGGACTTATCCGATCCGTGTTGGCGGTCCCTCAGGAGATATGAACCTCGAAATATCTTATGAGGAACTCGCTCGCCGCTCGGGCATAGACATTGGCGAGTTGAAGAAAACGGAAACCACCACAACTACAAAAAAACAGAGACGATTGGCAGAATTTGATTGGGAGCAACTCCGACGATCCTCGCTCCTAAATGGTCCTACCGATATTGCTTTGACATTTGTGGACTATATAAGCAAAACCAACCGAGACGCATTCCGCTTTGATCAGCTGAATCTCGAAACGCTTCGGTTCGTTGAAGAAATAGAGCGGGTTTCAGGCGTTCCGGTGAGCATGATCTCAACTAATTTCAGTTGGCGCAACGTGATAGATAGGCGTTCCTGGTGACCCCGAGCGAGCTTGAAGAACTATTGGCTGATTGCCCAACACTCTATCATATGGCAGAGCGCGCAAGTTGGCCTTCAATTAGCGAGTTTGGTCTTTTGAGCACCAGTGCGTTACTCGACAGCTATGAAATACCTGACCCTCGCAGAAGCGAGATCGAAGGGCAACGCAGGGCATCAAGCATAACCCTCAGCAGAGTTGGACGAGCGCCAGCGGTGATTCGAGATCAGCTCCCGATGGATGACAAAGGGCTCGAAAGATGCCTGCTCGACGGGATATCACCTGAGGGATGGTATCGGTTGTTGAATTCAAAAGTTTTTTTCTGGCTGACCCGGGAGCGTGTCATTCGACTACTGAATGCCGGTACGTATCGAACACAGGAGCATGACGTCTTAGAGTTAGACACGAAAGCTCTCGTCAAAGACTATGCTGATCGCGTTTGGTTCTGTCCAATCAACAGCGGCTGCACCAAACCCTTTCCTCACCCGCGCGGCAATTCGACCTTTCAGCGGATATCGGAATACCCGTACGAGCAGTGGAAAACGAAGAGAAAGAAGGGCGAACGAGTAGTTGAGCTCGCGATTGATTACGCCGTCGAGGACGTCGCAAAATATGTACGACGAGTTGTACGGATGAAAAGCACGGAAGAGATCGCGTCAATTTTTCCTGCGTAGAAACTTGACGGAACAAATATTCGCTTTCTACGTCCCAGCCTACGGCATAAGGCGCACCGGTGGACTGGGAACCCCGTTGGTTCCGGCAACTCCCCGAGGGTCTCTCAGTTTCGTCATGCCGCCGGCATGACGAAAGCGCCCACCACCCCCACCCAACCGTTTCTTAATCTGTCTTGGCTACACCCAAAGCCAGAAAAGAGGCGGAAAACGGAGAGTATTGGGTGCGCTTTTCCGCGGCGACGACAGCCGGGCGGTTCCTGCCGCAGCGCCTTGCGCTGCGCGTAAAGCCGTTGCTTGGCCGCATCGACGCCGTGCTGTTCACCGCCGACGAGCGCGGCGAAGCCGGGCGCATGTCGCTCATCGCCTTTTCCGTCCGTATCGTCAGCGCCGTCATCGCCTTCGTCAGCCAGGTGCTGATGGCGCGCTGGATGGGCTCGTTCGAATACGGTATCTTCGTCCTCGTCTGGGTAACGATGGTCATCGTCGGCAACCTTGCCTGTCTCGGCTTCCACACCTCGGTCATCCGCTTCATTCCCGAATATCGCGAGCGCGGTATGCTGGCCGAATTGCGCGGCATCGTGATGACCAGCCGGCTGTTCGTGCTGATTGCCTCCACCGCGATCGCGGCATTTGGTGCGCTTGGCGTCTGGCTGCTCCAGCCCTTCATCGAAAACTACTATGTCGTGCCCTTCATCCTCGGCCTTATCCTGCTGCCGATGATCGCCATGTCCGACCTGGTGCAGGGGCTGGCGCGGGCCAACTCATGGGCGCTGTTCGCGCTGTCGCCGACCTTTCTGATCCGGCCGGTGCTGATCCTGGCCTGCATGGCGCTGATGCTTTTGCTGGGCTACGCGCCCGACGCCAGGACCGCGATCTTCGCCGCGATTGCCGCCACCTATGCCACCACGATCGGCCAGCTCCTCGGCGTGACGTCGCGCATCGACAGGAAGATCCCGGCCGGCCCGGTGAAGGTGCATTTCGCGCAATGGTTCATCGTGTCGCTGCCGATCTTCCTGGTCGAAAGCTTCTTCTTCCTGCTCACCAATGCCGATGTGCTGATGGTCGGCGCCTATATGGACCCCGACGACGTCGCCGTCTATTTCGCCACGGTCAAGACGCTGGCGCTGGTGCATTTCGTCTATTTCGCGGTCAAGGCCGGCGTTGCCCAGCGCTATGCGCAGTTCACCCATGGCGAGCCGGAAAAGCTAGCCGCCTTCGCCCGCGAGACGGTGTCGTGGACCTTCTGGCCGTCGCTCATCATGGCGCTGATGGTGCTGGTGCTGGGCGAGCCGATGCTGATGCTGTTCGGCCCTGAATTCACATCAGGCTATCCGTTGCTGTTCCTGCTGGTCTTCGGTGTCGTCGCGCGCGCCGCCGTCGGCCCCTGCGAAAGCCTGCTCACCATGAGCGGCAACCAGAACATCTGCGCCGCCGTCTACGCCATGACGCTGGCCTTCAACATCGGCCTCAATGTGGTGCTGATCCCGCTTTTCGGCCTGTGGGGCGCCGCCATGGCCACCGCCTTCGCCATGATCTTCGAGGCGGCCGCGCTGTCCTTCACGGTCTGGCGCAAGCTCGGCATCGTCATGGCTATCTTTGTGCCAGCAAAAGGAGCCGCGTAATGGCTGCCATCCCCTTGCTCGAGGAAACCAGCGGCGGCCCGGCCGGCGCCATGGTGTCCGGTCTCGCCGGGCTCGCCCGCGAGGCCGACCCCGCCCATGTCGAAATCCTCGCCAACAACAGGCCCGAGCGCAAGCTGGCCATCTATCCGGCTTCCGCCGGTTTCGACCTGGTCGAGGAACTGGATTATCTCTGCGCCCGCACGATCGAGCCCAACATCTTCTTCAACCCGCGTTTCCTGGCGCCGGCCATGCCGCGGCTGGAAGACCGCGAGGTGCGGCTGGCGGTGATCCGCGACGGCGACGACTACCGCAACCGGCTGCGCCTGCTGGTGCCGTTCTCGGTGGA
>NZ_NWQG01000054.1:0-71455 GCF_002529485.1 Mesorhizobium sanjuanii | reverse complement strand
GTCATGCGCACCTGGTCGAGCCCGTTCGGCCCGATCGGCACGCCGCTGGTCGACCGCGACGACCCGGTCGGCGTCATCGAGGATTTCTTCGCGATGCTGTCGCGGCCGCATCTCAAATTGCCGAAAGTCTTCGTCCTGCCCGACATCCGGCTCGACGGCCCGGTGGCCAGCCTCTTTGCCACCGTCGCCGAAACGCATGGCCTGACGCTGCTCATCACCGGCAAGGCCGAACGCCCCGTGCTTGAAAGCGAGTTCGACGCCGAAACATATCTCAAGGCCTCGCTGCGCTCGCATCACTATCGCGAGTTCCGCCGCCTGAAGCGCCGCCTTGGCGACCTCGGCAGGCTGGAGCACCTGGTGGCGCGCGGGCCGGAAAACATCCGCCATGCCATCGAGAGCTTCCTGACGCTGGAGGCGGCGGGCTGGAAAGGCCGCGAGCGCACCGCCATGGCCATCGACCGCTACCGCGCCGCCTTCGCCCGCGAGGCCGTGCACCGGCTGGCCGAACAGGATCTGTGCCGCATCCATTCGCTGACGCTGGACGACCGCACCATCGCCAGCCTGATCGTCTTCGTCGAGGCCGGCGTCGCCTACACCTGGAAGACGGCCTATGACGAGACGCTTGCCACCTATTCGCCCGGCACGCTGCTGATGATCGAGGTGACCAGGCAGCATCTCGACGACCCCAACATCATGATGACCGATTCCTGCGCCGTGCCCGACCACCCCGTCATGAGCCGGCTGTGGACGGAGCGCAAGCCGATGGGCACGCTGGTCATCGGGCTTTCGCCGGACGCCGACCGCCTCGCCCGCCAGGCGGCCTCGCAGCTTCATCTCTACCGCGAGACCCGCAACATGGCGCGCATCCTGCGCAACCGGATGAAGAGCCTGCTGGGACGGCGCTAGACCCGGATGACGATCTCAGGCAAAGATAGGCCATGAGCAACGAAATCTGGACAGCCTTCATCTACGGGATATTCGCCCTGGCGGCGATTGGCTGGCTGGCGGGCGCGTTCCTCGCCCGCAGCCCGAAGGCGGGTTTCGCCCTGCTGGGGTATACTCTGGTCGTACCAACTGTTGGCGCGATGTTGATGGGCGCTTTCTGGCTATTGACCGTACTATGGGCTGAAGCCGGCTGATCATCCGTGCGTCGAAGGATGTCAGCGTCAATCGCGGCGGCGTAGCGCATGCTAGCGAAGTCCTTTGAAAAGTCTTCAATGTCCGGGCGAACGACCTGACAAGGTATTCTCGGGTGCTATCTGCTGCTCGATGCTTGTCGCGGCAGGGCCGCAGGTCCGCCACCCTAAGGGAGCACCGCGAGGCTGCAACTGTCGAGTTCGGCCCCCTCGGATTTTTCCGTCAATTTGAGGCCGGCTCAATGCCTAGACTAGAGGGGTATCGCTTCAGGCTCTTCATTCGATACCGCGAAATCTATGACTTTTGTAATTCGGCCGCTTTCAATCACCACCGAAATATCCAAGACATATGAAATCCCAGCGCCTCGGAGCAAATCCCATACCCTCTTGGCTTCGTAGTCGGAGGCCGCAATTATCTTTTGAAAATGCCCGTCGACATATTGCATGTCGAATGAAAGGTCGGTCGTAAAATATGCGGTGATGTCCGTCCCCTCTCTATCAACTATACAAAACGATTCCCGAGTACCCTTAAATTGTGGGGTTAGATCCTTAGATGGTCAGTTTCGCTGGCTATTTCATAGGCCTCGACTTCCCACTGGAATGTCTTTTGGCCATGATCTCCGTCGTCTCTGGCGTAGTAACCTTCCGACAGTCCCCGCCACTTTATCCACGAAGATCGCCCCATAGGCGCCCGAATCCAGGAACACAAAATCCGTGCCTTTGATTTTCGCTTGATCCAGGAATGAGTGAGGCAAGGCCATAAGTTACTCCACTTGATATAATTTTAAGCATCCGTTCCCGCTCTCGTGGTAATCGTGTAAGGATAATGCAAGTTGCTTTTGACAGCCACAACTATTAGCGTTGCGGTCGCTCGCATAGGAGGGATAGATTGACAATTACATTCACCGACACTGAATTTAGGAAATTGGTCGATCAGTTCGAATGGCGAGCTTTCTCAACATACGAGTTCATCGACCTTGTTAAGATCGAGCATCCCGACGCTTGGGCATCCTTTGTGAAACAATACGGCAGTGGCGGGAAAGGCTCCGGCAAGCCCTACAGCGCATACTCTCGTGTTTCTCGGATACTTGACTATTGGTCAAAGCCCGGCAGAAAGCTGGTCGACAAACTGAAGTACGAGCGAGCGCCCAAAGCCGCCAACTGGGGAAGCCCCGTAATTCGGCACTGGGCGCAAGATAAGACCAGGATTAGGGGGCCGTTAATTGCCGAGGAGGTCCTACCCTCCTCGCCGCTGTTCTATGAAGGCGCGGTGATAACGATTCCTGTGAATCGCTATGAGCGCGACCCCGCCGCACGTAGGGCATGCATTGCTCACCACAAGGCCATCTGCGCGGCCTGCGGAATGGACTTTGAGAAACGGTACGGCTCTCGAGGCGCCGGCTTCATCCACGTCCACCACAAGGTCGCTGTTGCCAAGCGGGGCCAAAGGCACAAGGTCGATCCTGTGGGAGATTTGATACCCGTCTGCCCCAACTGCCACGCAATGCTGCACACGCTAGACGACGGACTGACGGTCGAGGCACTGAAGATGCTGCTACAGTAGCAGGGTCGCGTTGCGGTTCCGAACGAGGGTGGCGGGCCGGCCGGCCTCGTCTAGCAGCTGCGCTCGATGCACGAAAATCGCGTTCGGACGAGTTTCTTAGCTCACCTGCATCCGTGGGTAGGCCGCCGCCAGACCAACGCGGTGTTCGTCTGTGAGGCCACTCCTTCGCCAAAGCTTCGGAGGACACTCCTTCGTCTAACGTGCCCGGGTGGCCTGCCACCCGAAGCTCGAAGAGCGAAGGGTGGTGCCCCTAGCCGGGATCGAACCAGCACTCCTTGCGGAACTCGATTTTGAGTCGAGCGCGTCTACCAATTCCGCCATAGGGGCTCAGGCCGGACGGCCTGGATGGGCGCGGACTATACGGTTGGAGGCCTGTTCGTCAACTGGCCAATTCGCGCTCGGTTGCAGCTGCGGCGAAACTTCACCTTTCGTCTTCGTGAAGCTCCAGCCATTGTGCGGCGCGGAAAATCTTTCTAGACAGACGGCGCATTAGAGCGCGCCGCGTCTGAAGAGATGATGCGGCGCGCTTTGGGTCTTGGTTTATGCACTTTGGGCGACGCGGATTAGGAGTGCCGATGCTTCGCGGACTTTACGACTGGACCTTGTCGCTGGCGGCAAGGAAATCCGCCGAATGGTGGCTGGCCTTCATCGCTTTCGTCGAAAGCTCGGTGTTCCTGGTGCCTGCCGACGTGCTCTATCTGCCGATGGCGCTGTCGCGGCCGGATCGTGCCTATCGCTACGCGCTGATCGCGACATTGGCATCGGTGCTGGGCGGCATCGCCGGCTGGTTCATCGGCCACTACGCCTACGATGCCGTGGCCAAACCGATCCTCGAATTCTACGGCAAATATGACGAGTTCGAGGCGCTGCGCACCTCTTCGGGCGTCGGCTTCATCATCCTGATGCTGGTAACCTCCGGCCTTGCCCATCTGCCGCCGATCAAGGTGGTAACCATCCTGTCCGGCGTCATCGGCGTCAATCTGCTGCTGTTCATCGCGCTCGCGATCGTCGCCCGCGGCGCCCGCTTTCTGTTTCTTGCCTGGCTGTTGCGCCGTTATGGCGAACCGATCCGGGAGTTCATCGAAAAGCGTCTTGGCCTGATTGCAAGCGCCGCCGCCGCTGCCCTGATTTTGCTCTATATAACAGTCAAATACGCCATCTGATGCATGTCGCCCAAAAGCGTGCGGCGGTTTTGGGACAACGACATGCATAGGCAAGAGGCGGCGCGGGCGCGAAACGAACGGACAGAAGATCGATGACTGCGACCGTCAATCCCGACACCGGACGTCAACGCATGCGAGCGGCCTTGTTTCTCGCCGTCGCCATGGCCGCCACGGTCGGCTCGGCGTTGGCCTTCCAGTACATAGGCGGCTACATCCCCTGCCATCTCTGCCTGGAGCAGCGCACCCCCTATTATATCGGCGTGCCGCTGATGCTGCTGGCGGTGCTGGCCTCGGTGCTCAGCGCACCGGCGTGGTTGACGCGCGGCCTGCTGGCCGTCGGCGGCCTGCTGATGGTCTACGGCCTTTATCTCGGCGTCTACCATTCGGGCGTCGAATGGGCATGGTGGCAGGGACCGGCCGACTGCACCGCAGGCGCCGGCCCTGTCGACACCGGCGGCAAGGGCGTGCTCGACGCGCTCGACAAATTTGTCCCGCCCTCCTGCGACAAGGCAGCACTTCGCATCCTCGGCCTGTCGCTGGCCGGCTGGAACGCCATCGCCAGTTTTGTCCTTGCAGTGGTCGCTTTCCGCAGCGCGCTTGCCCGGGATTGAGCCAGGCGCGAGGCAGGGTTCGTTCAGAAATTCGGCAGGCTGAGTCGGATGGCGCGGCTTTCGAGAACCGGAGCGGAGCGTACTCAAGTACGTGAGCACCGGAAGCGCAGAAAGCTGCGTCAGCCGGCCAGCATGGCGGATTTCTGCCGAACCCTATGGTTCCAGTTCGACGTCCCAGTATAGATAATCCATCCAGCTTTCATGCAGATGGTTGGGCGGGAACAGGCGGCCGTTATTGTGCAAATCGTGCACCGTCGGCTGATAGGGCTTCTGCAGCGGCCACATCTTGGCATGCGCCGGCATCATGCCGCCCTTCCTGAGGTTGCAGGGCGAGCAGGCGGCGACGACATTCTCCCACGTCGTCGCGCCGCCGCGATGGCGCGGGATGACGTGATCGAAGGTCAGGTCCTCCGGCGTGCCGCAATACTGGCACTGGAAACGGTCGCGCAGGAAGACGTTGAAGCGGGTGAAGGCGGGATGCCGCGAAGGCTTCACATAGGCCTTCAGGCTGACGACGCTCGGCAGCTTCATCGAGAAGGTCGGCGACGACACCGCATGCTCGTATTCGGCGACGATGTTCACCCGGTCGAGGAACACCGCCTTGATGGCGTCCTGCCACGACCAGAGCGACAGGGGGTAATAGCTGAGCGGACGGTAATCCGCATTCAGCACCAGTGCTGGAAGCCCATCCGGAGATACGGCAACCGTCACGTGTTGATCCTCCTTGGTTTCAGAACTGATCGGCGCGGATACTGTAAGCCCGACATGACAGGGATGTGAAGCGGATTGTCGCTCGCCCAAAGCGTCAAAAATGCATGATTTCAATGCTTTTTTGCGATTTCAGGCGGGAGGCGCGGCATCCCGGCCCCTGGTTTGGCGATAGTAAGCCCAGAAAAGCCGTGATGCGACACCTCGCCACGGGCTCCATGATTCGGCGAGCTGGATCAGTGTTTTCTCCGGCGGACGCGGGTCGATGCCGAGCGCGTGGCCGACTGCCGTTTGCAGCGCGACATCACGCGCGGGGAAAACATCGGGATGGCCGGCGGCGAACAGCAGATAGACTTCCGCCGTCCATAGCCCGATGCCCGGGACGGCCGTCATCGCCGCGATCGCTTCGGGGGCGTCGAGCGAACAGAGATGGTTGAGGTCGAGCCCGTCGGCCACGGCCCGGGCAACCGCGAGCAGGCCACGCTGCTTCGGCCGCGACAGTCCGGCCTCGCGAAAGACGTCCTCGCCGGCGGCGAGTATGGCTTGCGGCGTCAGCGGATCGACGAGCTTTGTCAGCCGCCCGAAAATGGCGTCGGCGCTGGCGCGTGACACCTGCTGTGAAACGATGATCGAGGCAAGGCTGCGAAACCCCGGCTCGGACAGCCGAAGCGGCACCTCGCCGGCCATGCCGCGCACTCTTTCCAGGCGCGGATCGATGAGGCAAAGCGCATCGAGGCCTTGCGCAATGTCGTCAAGATTGGCGATGCGTTGCATGAATGCTCGTTCCCGGCGCAAACTGGCTGATGTAACCAGGCACACGCTAGCAACCGGCGAAAGTGCCTGACAATCCGATTGCAACCCGAGAGATGACACTCCTGACATTCCGCTTCGCGCCGAGCCCGAATGGCGAACTGCATCTCGGCCACGCCTATTCGGCGCTGCTCAACCAGCAAATGGCAAAAGCGGCTGGCGGGCGCCTGTTGCTGCGCATCGAGGACATCGACACGACACGCTGCACCCCTGAATTCGAGGCCGGCATCTATCGCGACCTGAAATGGCTCGGGCTTGGCTGGGAAGAGCCGGTGCGCCGCCAGTCCGATCATTTCGCGGACTATCAGGCCGTACTGGACCGGCTGATCGGGCAGGAACTCGTCTATCCGGCCTTCATGAGCAGAGGCGAGATCAGGGCCTTCATTGCCGACAGTGAAAAGCGCGGCCGCAACTGGCCGCGCGACCCGGACGGCGTGCCGCTCTATCCCGCCGCCGACAAGGCACTGCCGGTGAAGGAACGCCGGCGGCGGATTGCCGAGAATGCACCTTTCGCCTGGCGGCTGGATGTCGATGCAGCAATGGCGCATGTCGGCAAGGACCTGTCATGGACCGAATTTACGGATGAAACGCTTTCCGCGACGCGACAGATCGAGGCCAGGCCGCGGGATTGGGGTGACGTGATCGTGGCGCGCCGCGACATTCCGACCAGCTATCATCTCGCCGTCGTCGTCGACGACGCGCTGCAAGACGTCAGCCACGTCGTGCGCGGCCAGGACCTTTATGCCGCGACCAGCATGCAGCGCCTGCTTCAGGAAGTGCTTGGCCGGCCGCCGCCGGCCTATTTCCACCATCGTCTCATCCTTGGCCCGGATGGACGAAAACTGTCGAAGAGCCTTGGCGACACCGGCCTTGCCGCCCTGCGCGAGGCCGGCGCCTCTCCGGACGATATCAGAAAATTGGTCGGGCTCTGATCCTCGAAGAGAGCATGTGGGTTCGCCATGCGTCAATTCGAATAACGTATGGATCAATCGTTTCATTTTGCGCCCCGGGTTGAACCGCATTAGAGCGACGTGCGTCCACTTGGACGCACAAAGTACGCTCTAATACTTTTGAATCTACGCATCGTGCTTTCCGAAAATCGATTCCGATTTTCGGGCCGATGCGATAGAGGATCGCCTGGTCAACTCTCACCACGCGGCAGCCCCCGGAAATGCACAGCATCAAGCGGTTTATCCCCGCCACCTTCGTCGTCCTGTGGGCGACAGGCTTCATCGGTGCGCGCTACGCCATGCCATGGGCGGAACCCTTTACCTTTCTCGCCGCACGCTTCGTCCTGGCAGCCATCCTGCTGGTTGCCTTGATGGCGGCACTTGGTTCGAAGCGCGCGAGCCGTATGGAGGCACTGCACGCCACCGGCGCCGGCATCCTGATGCATGGCGTCTATCTCGGCGGCGTGTTCTGGGCGATCCACAGGGGCATGCCCGCCGGGCTGTCGGCCTTGATCGTCGGCCTGCAGCCGCTGATCACGGCAGTGCTCGCCGGCAAGTTCCTTGGCGAGGCCATCTTGCCGCGCCATTGGCTCGGTCTCGGCATCGGCCTGGTCGGGGTGATCATTGTTCTGTGGCCGAAGCTTGGCGCGATTGGCGGCGGAGTAACGCCTGAAACATTGGCTGCCTCGCTGGTCTCGGTGCTGGGCATGAGCGCCGGCACGATCTGGCAGAAGCGCTTTGCCTCCGGCGGCGACCTCATCGCGGCCACCATGTGGCAGTATGTCGGCGGCGCCTCGCTGATGGTCCTGGCCTCGCTCGCCTTCGAGACGCGCACGGTCACTGTCAATGGCGAGCTGATCTTCGCCATGGCATGGCTGGTGCTGGTGCTGTCGATCGGCGCCATCTTCCTGCTGATGCTGATGATCCGCGACGGCGAGATGTCGAAAGTCGCCTCGCTGTTCTATCTGGTGCCGGCCGTCACCGCGCTCATGGCCTGGGCGTTGTTCGGCGAGCAGCTGAACCTTGTCCAGATCGTCGGCATGGCGATCACGACCTTCGGCGTCGGCCTGGCCACTGCTCAGCCGACCCGGGCGCGCGCCTCGAGATAGCGGCTGATCGCGGCGTTGAGCTCACCGCCAAGGATGAAGATCGCCGAGACGATATAGAGGAAGACGACGGCGATCATGATCGAGGCGAGGCCGGCATAGGTCGTCACATAGGAAGAGAAATGGTCGAGATAGGTGGCGAAGATGGTCGAGCCTATGAGCCAGGCAGCCAGCGTGAAGAGAATGCCCGGCACGATCGAGACGAAGCGGCGCTTGCCCGCCGGCAGCCAGAAATGCACCGCGAACAGCCCGCCGACGATGACGGCGGACGCGATGACGTAACGCCACAGCGTGATCGTCCCCATATAGGGCTTTATCCATTCGAAATTGGCCTCAGCCAGCCGCGCCAGCAAGGGCGCGAAGACCAGGAGCACGCTGATCGCCAGGAACCCTGCCGTGGCGATCAGCACGAAGGCGATGCTCTGCACTCGGCGGTAGATGATGCCGCGCGTTTCGGAGACGCGGTAGGCGCGGTTGAGCGAGGTGCGCAGCGCCTCGATGCCGTTGGAGGCGAAGAAAGCGGCGAGCACGACGCCATAGGTCAACAGATCGGTGCGCCGGACGGTAAGCACGTTGAGCACCTCGCGCGCGATCGGCTTGGCGATCTGCTCCGGCCAGGTGTCGAAGACGATATGCACCGCCGTGTCGGCGAAAGCCTGCGCGCCAAAAAAACTGGCCAGCGTCGTGGCGAAGATCAGGAACGGAAACAGCGCCATAAGCGCCGTGATCGCCAAATGGCTGGCCATCGCCCAGCCATCGTCGGTGTTGAAATGGCCAAGCGCGTCATAGAGCACGCGGCGCAGGGCGACAATCTTCCGCAACAAGAACCACACCCCCTCGATTGTCTCGACGCCGCGAATATGGGAAGGGATTGCGGCAAATGGCAACCCTTGGTCGAACCACGAACTCCACAGCGGAAGAGTTGCGCAGCATCATCGTCACCGGCGCCTCTTCTGGGATAGGCGCTTATTGCGCCCGGGCGCTGAAGGCGGACGGCTGGCGGGTGTTCGCGACGGCGCGCAAGCCTGACGACATCGCCGCCCTCGAAGCCGACGGCATCGAGGCCTTCTATCTGGACTACCGCGAAGGCGAATCCATCGAGGCTCTGGTGGCGTCTGTGCTGGAGCGCACGGGTGGGCGGCTCGATGCCCTGTTCAACAACGGCGCCTATGGACAGCCTGGCGCCGTCGAGGATCTGCCGGTTGCAGCGTTGAGGGAGCAATTCGAGGCCAATGTCTTCGGCTGGCACGACCTCACGCGTCGTGTCATGCCGGCAATGCGCCGCCAGGGCCATGGCCGTCTCGTTCATTGCTCCTCGATCCTCGGCCTGACGCCGGTTCCATTCCGGGGCGCCTATGCGGCATCCAAGCACGCCATCGAAGGTTTGATGCTGTGCATGCATCAGGAGTTGCAGGGCAGCGGCATTCATGTCTCGCTGATCGAGCCCGGGCCCGTGACATCGAAGATCGCCAGCAACGGCCTTGTGTGGTTCCTGAAGAACATCGACTATGAGAATTCCGTCCACCGCCTCGCCTACAAGGCGCAACTGGAGCGGCTGCGGGCCGGCGGCAGCACGTCGCGCCTGAAGCCCGGTCCGGAAGTGGTTTATGCGGCCTTGCGCCATGCGCTTCTGTCGCGGCGCCCTCGCCCGCACTATGTGGTAACAGTGCCGGCCAGAATCGGCGTGGTCCTCAAACGCGTCCTGCCGGCATCGATGCTCTACCGCCTGCTTGCCAAACGCGCCTGAACGCAATCGAACTGGAACCCCACATGGCAACCGTCTTCAATGTCCTCGCCGTTCTCGTTATGGTCGCCGTGGTGATCGTGCTGGTTCGCGGCCTCATCAATATGATGCGCGGCGGCGATGGCGTGACCTCCAACAAGCTGATGCAGGCGCGCGTGCTGTTGCAGTTCGTGGCATTGGTGCTGATCATGCTGGCCGTCTGGTTCACCCGCAAATAAGGCGACCAGCGAGTTCGGGAGGCAGAGCGTGGTCAAGCTCAACAAGATCTACACCCGTACCGGCGACGACGGCACCACCGGCCTCGGCACTGGCGAACGGCGGCTGAAATCCGATCTGCGTGTCGATGCCTATGGTACGGTCGACGAGGCCAATGCCTGCATCGGCATGGCCCGCCTCAATACCGCAACGACGCATCCATTGATCGATGCTATGCTTTCCCGCATCCAGAACGACCTCTTCGACCTCGGTGCCGATCTGGCGGTGCCCGATGACGGCAAGCCGCTCGATTATGAGCCGCTGCGCATCACAGCTGTGCAGACCGACCGTGTCGAAAAGGATATCGACCTTCTCAACAAGGATCTTGAGCCGCTCAAATCCTTCGTGCTCAACGGCGGCACGCCGGCGGCAGCCGCCCTTCACCTCGCCCGTACGGTGGCGCGGCGCGCCGAGCGCATCATGGTGGCGCTGGCCCAGAATCCGCGTGAGCATGTCAACCGCGAGGCAATCAAGTACATCAACCGTGTCTCGGACTTTCTGTTCGTCGCCGCGAGGGCGGTGAATGACAACGGAAATGCCGACGTGTTATGGGTTCCCGGCAAGAACCGCTGATTTTCGCCGGAGGCGGGAGGGGCTCGATGTTTATCCCGCTCTATGACACCAACAGGCTGCGGCACATCAAGCTGCAATATGTGACGATCGGCCTGATCGCGCTCAACACGCTCATCTACTTCGCCACGGCGCTCGGCGGCGAGCAATTCTCGAATGCCGCGGTGCTCGGTCTCGGCTTCATTCCGTCCGTCGTTCACAACACGGTGGAACTGTCACCCGAGTTTGTCGTCATCCCCGAGAGCCTGAGCTACCTGACCTATTCCTTCCTGCATGCCGATATTTTCCACCTCGGCGGCAACATGCTGTTCCTGTGGGTGTTCGGCGACAATGTCGAGGACGCGCTCGGCCATGTCAGGTACCTCATCTTCTACCTCCTTTGCGCCGTCGGCGGCGCCTTCTTCCAGGGCCTGGTCGCGTGGGACTCGCAGGTGCCGCTGATCGGCGCCTCGGGCGCCATCGCCGGGGTGGTCGCAGCCTATCTGATCCTCTATCCCAGGGTGAAAGTCTGGGTGCTGGCCTTTGCCCGTATTCCATTGCGGATCCCGGCCTTCATCCCGCTCATCTTGTGGATCCTCTTCCAGATCGTGATGTTCGCCGCCGGTGGCGAGGACCAGATTTCCTGGGCCTGCCATGTCGGCGGCATCATCGCCGGGGCCATGCTGGTGCTGATCTTGCGCAGACGCGGCGTGCCGCTGCTCGCCGCCGCGGACGACGCGCCCGCGACCGATCCGGCGATCATTGCACCCCAGCCTGCCGCCAGCGAGCAGCCGGCACCCCGCTGGGGCCGTGCGTCGGCTCCGGACTGAACCGATTTGAGTGGCTAGAGCATGATCCCGAAAAGTTGCAGACTTTTCGGAAAAGATCATGCGAAAAAACAAAGACCTAGAGCAGGATGACTGGTCCGACTTCAACTCATCCTGCTCTAGCGCATATTGACGTGCAGGTTTGCCGCCACTACGGAAGCGCCATTGTTAGGCGTTTGGAGAGCAGAATTCCGTCCCGAATGTCGGCTTTCGACAACTCTGCGCAGGCGCAGGCTGTTATAGCGCGCAATTATCTCTAGAGAGGTGACAGGCAAATGAAGATCCTTGTACCCGTGAAGCGGGTTGTGGATGCGAATGTGAAGGTTCGCGTGAAGGCTGACGGTTCGGCGGTGGAGCTCGCCAACGTCAAGATGGCGATGAACCCGTTCGACGAGATCGCGGTGGAAGAAGCGATCCGGCTGAAGGAAGCCGGCAAGGCCGAAGAGATCATCGTCGTCTCGATCGGGCCGCAGCAGGCGCAGGAGACACTACGCACCGCACTCGCCATGGGCGCCGACCGCGCCATCCTGGTCAAGACCGACGAGCAGACCGAGCCGCTCGGCGTCGCCAAGGTGTTGAAGGGCGTGGTCGAGGCGGAACAGCCCGGCCTCGTCATCCTTGGCAAGCAGGCGATCGACGATGACTCGAACCAGACCGGCCAGATGCTGGCCGCACTGCTCGGCTGGGCTCAAGGGACATTCGCCTCCAAGGTGGTGCTCGACGGCGACAAGGCCAAGGTGACGCGCGAGGTCGATGGCGGCCTGCAAACGGTGGAATTGAAGATGCCGGCAATCGTCACCGCCGACCTGCGCCTCAACCAGCCGCGCTATGCCTCGCTGCCCAACATCATGAAGGCCAAGAAGAAGCCGCTCGACGAGAAATCGCCCGCCGACTACGGCGCTGACGTCAAGCCGCGGCTGAAGGTGATCAAGACCGAGGAGCCAGGCGGCCGCAAGGCCGGCGTCAAGGTCAAGAGCGTCACTGAACTGGTCGACAAGCTCAAGAACGAAGCCGGCGTGCTTTAAGGAAATCCGATGATGCCGGCCTGCAAACGGCCGGCTTCTCCGCTTCCGGTGCTCACGTACTGAAGTACGCTCCGCTCCGGTTCTCGAAACCAACCGTTTTCGACTTGGCCTGACCGGATTTCAGGCGGCTCGAAGACGAAAGTCAGGAAAACCATCAATGGCTATTCTTCTGATTGCCGAACACGACAATGCGACGCTTTCCGACCAGACCGCCAAGGCGCTGTCGGCGGCGCTGCAGATCGGTTCGGACGTGCACGTGCTGGTGGCCGGCAAGGGCGCCAAGCCAGCAGCGGACGCCGCCGCCAAGCTCAAGGGCGTCAGCAAGGTGCTGCTGGCCGAAGCTGACGAGTTGAGCGAGCGCCTCGCCGAACCGATGGCAGCGCTGGTTGTTTCCCTCGCTGACTCCTATGACACCATCATCGCGCCGGCGACCTCGTCGGGCAAGAATGTCGCGCCGCGCGTGGCCGCACTCCTCGACGTCGCGCAGGTGTCCGAGATCATCGAAGTGGTCTCGCCCGATACCTTCAAGCGACCGATCTATGCCGGCAACGCCATCCAGACGGTGCAGACCAGCGACGCCAGGAAGGTCATCACCGTGCGCACCGCCTCCTTCCAGGCAGCGCCCGAAGGCGGCTCGGCCGCGGTCGAGACCGTGAAGGCAGCAAGCAATCCCGGCCTGTCTTCCTTTGTCGAGAACAAGCTGTCGGAGACCGACCGTCCGGAACTGACCTCAGCCAAGATCATCATCTCGGGCGGCCGCGCGCTGGGTTCCTCGGAGAAATTCCAGGAGGTAATCCTGCCGGTCGCCGACAAGCTCGGTGCCGCCGTCGGCGCTTCCCGCGCCGCGGTCGACGCCGGCTATGCGCCGAACGACTGGCAGGTCGGCCAGACCGGCAAGGTCGTCGCTCCCGATCTCTACATCGCCGTTGGCATCTCCGGCGCCATCCAGCACCTTGCCGGCATGAAGGATTCCAAAGTCATCGTCGCCATCAACAAGGACGAGGAAGCGCCGATCTTCCAGGTCGCCGACTATGGCCTTGTCGGCGATCTCTTCGTCATCCTGCCGGAACTGCAAAAGGCGCTTTGACGCATTCTGCCAAAGCGTATTAAATTGTGAAGGGTGGGGTAGACGAAGCTGCCCCGCCCTTTTAGTTTGCACCGCACAAAAAGCAGGTCGCAAAGGCCTTTTCGACGGGATCGGTGTAATGAGCAAGATCGAGACGATCGGCATCATCGGCGCGGGCCAGATGGGCGGCGGCATAGCGCATGTGTCCGCGCTTTCGGGCTACAAGGTGCTGATCTACGATATTTCGCCCGACCGCATCGAAAAGGGCATCGCCACCGTCAGCGGCAACATGGCCCGCCAGGTTGGCTCCGGCAAATTGGAAGAGAAGCTGCGCAACGAAGCCATAGCGCGCATTTCGGCAGCACCCGCCATGGCTGACCTTGCCGGCGCCGATCTGGTGATCGAAGCGGCGACCGAGGACGAGACGGTCAAGCGCAAGATCTATGCCCAGCTCTGTCCCCAGCTCAATCCCGAAGCCATCCTGGCGACGAACACGTCGTCGATCTCCATCACGCGTCTGGCCGCGCAGACCGACAGGCCTGAGCGTTTCATCGGCATTCATTTCATGAATCCGGTTCCGGTGATGAAGCTGGTCGAGCTGGTGCGCGGTATCGCCACCGAGGACCAGACCTTCGAGGCGGCCAAGGCCTATGTGAAGCAACTCGACAAGACCATCACCGTCTCCGAGGATTTTCCGGCTTTCATCGTCAACCGCATCCTGCTGCCGATGATCAACGAGGCGATCTACACGCTCTATGAAGGTGTCGGATCGGTCGACGCCATCGACACCGCCATGAAGCTCGGCGCCAACCATCCGATGGGGCCGCTGCAGCTTGCCGATTTCATCGGGCTGGACACCTGCCTGTCGATCATGCAGGTGCTGCATGACGGCTTGTCGGATTCGAAATACCGCCCCTGCCCGCTGCTGGTGAAATATGTCGAGGCCGGCTGGCTCGGCCGCAAGACCGGGCGTGGCTTCTACGATTATCGCGGCGAGCACCCCGTTCCGACCCGCTAGAGCAATTCCAGGAAAAGTGTGAAACGGTTTTCCGTCCGGAATTGCGCAAAAACAAAGAGATAGAGCGTCCATTTGGGCGCACAAGCACGCGCTCCTTTGTATACGAGTATCCAAGCGTCGCGCTTCGACCAGAAATCGAATTCGATTTCTGGTCGAAGCGCTTACCCGCGCGTTTTCTTGTTCCGATTGCGCGACTGTCGCTACCAGCGCACGAAAAGCCGCCCGCCGAGCGCCCCGAGCGCGGCGAGGGCGGCAATCGCGATCGAATACCAGGTGGCGACGAAAAGCGGCGAATCGTCGAAGCAATGCGCCGCATAGAAAGTCGCGGCCAGCCCGCCGGCGAGCAGGCCCGCCACTGCCCCGGCAAGCGCCGGCCGCGTCGGCGCGCCATAGCGCAGCATCCATAGGAAGATGGCGAGCGGGCCGATGCCGATGAGTGGGATGAACGTCATGCAGACCATCATGTTGGTGCCGACCAGCCGCGTGCCCCAATCGGCCTCGGGCACGACGAAAAGCTCCAGAACCACGGCAACCAGCACAAGCAGCGGCGCAGCGATCATCCATGCCGCCGCCTTGCCGGTCGACGCGCCGGGGGTGGACAGCGCGCGGATCAGGGCAAAGGCGGTGGCGGCAAGCACGATGGTGAAGACGAATTTCGACAGGAAACGCATCGTGTGCAGGGCAGTCATGATGTCGAGACGTGGACCGATGGTGAGCCAGAAAACCACCGCGGCGACCGCCGCCGCGGCAGCAGTGGCCAGCCACCAGGCCGAGCGCAGCGGCATCGCCTTGCTGCCGGCGTCAGCGTCCAATGCCTTGATGAGATCCTCGGTCCTCATGTCACCCGGCTCCGAACCGCTTGGCTATTGCGGCAAGCCCGCGGTGCAGCGACACCCGCACGGCCGTCTCGCTGATACCGAACTTCGCTGCCGTCTCGCCGATGGAGCGGCCTTCCACCGACACCGACGAAACCACGGAACGCTGCGCCGGCGGCAGGCCGTCCAGGGCCCGGTTGATGTCGCGCTCGCTGACCATCTCGGCCTCCGGTTCGGCGAATGTCTCTGCGATCTCGTCGATTTCGATCTCGACGCGCCGTCCACGCCGCCGGAAGGCGTCGATCAGCTTGAAACGCGCGATCGCATAGACCCATGGCAAGACCGGCGCATCCTGACGCCAGGTATGCCGTTTCACATGAATGGCCAGCAAGGTTTCCTGCACGACATCCTCTGGGTCGACCCCGCCCTTTACGATCTTGCGCCTGACAAAGCCGCGAACGAGAGCAGCCGCCCGGTGCAGAAAGTCGGCATAGGCCCTTTCATCTCCTCCTATCGCAGCCCGCAATAGCCGGGAGAATTCGGCTTCGTCCTTGCCGGTCACAAGAGTTCACTCCCCGATGTTCGCGCCTCGGCGCTGATTTGTTACGTGGCCGGCGAAATAATGTCCAAGCCAAAGTAGGGAGCGTCACGAAAGTTTGCAGCCGGCGACCGATTGAAGCAGCCTCTCAATGTTGACTATGATATTCATGTATTGCTAGGTGCAGCTGTGCCAATTCAGGGACCATCAAGAGCGAGGACGACGCCATGAAATCTGCCCTTTCCACCCTTGCCGGCGCCGCGCTGGCAATCGGCCTGATCATGGGCCCGGCCGTGGCCGAGGAAGACGGCATCGTCGTCTATAACGCCCAGCATGAAAGCCTTGCCAAGGAATGGGCCGAGGGCTTCACCAAGGAAACCGGCATCAAGGTCACGCTACGCAATGGCGGCGACAGCGACTTCTCCAACCAGATCGTCGCCGAGGGCGCAGCCTCACCGGCCGATGTGTTCCTGACCGAAAATTCCCCGGCCATGGCCCTGGTCGAGGCATCGGGCCTGTTCGCGCCCGTCGATGCCGACACGCTGGCGCAGGTTCCGCAGGAATACCAGCCGACCACCGGCAAATGGGTCGGCGTTGCCGCGCGCAGCACTGTCTTTGCCTACAACAAGACCAAGCTCAGCGCCGACCAGTTGCCCAAGTCGCTGCTCGATCTTGCCGATCCGAGCTGGAAGGGTCGCTGGGCCGCCTCCCCCTCCGGCGCCGACTTCCAGGCGATCGTCAGCGCGCTTCTGCAGCTCAAGGGCGAGGCCGCCACGACCGACTGGCTGAAGGCGATGAAAGAGAATTTCACCGCCTACAAGGGCAATGGCACGGTGATGAAGGCGGTCAATGCCGGCGAGATCGAAGGCGGCGTGATCTACCACTATTACTATTTCGGCGATCAGGCCAAGACCGGCGAGAACAGCAAGAACGTCGCGCTGCACTATTTCAAGAACCAGGACCCGGGCGCTTTCGTCTCGATTTCGGGCGGTGGCGTGCTGGCCTCCAGCAAGCACCCGAAGGAAGCCCAGGCGTTCCTGAAATGGGTGACCGGCAAAGGCGGCCAGGAAGTGCTGAAGACCGGCACTTCCTACGAGTACGCTGTCGGCAAGGGCGCGGAGTCCAACCCCAAGCTGGTGCCGCTGGCCGATCTGCAGGCGCCGAAGGTCGATCCGGCGACGCTGAATTCCAGGAAGGTGACCGATCTGATGACGGCAGCCGGCTTGCTTTAGCCGGCATTCGTCCTAAAAGGGCAACCGACTGCGCTCCTGCGGGAATTCGCTTTCCGCGGGAGCGCTCTGTTTTTCGAGATGGCATTCGTCCCCCATGACGACCAGCAACACGACCAGCATGACGGCAGACTGCATTTCCGGCTGCGTTCGCGGTTCCTTCAACCGTTGCCGCCGGCAGGCGGCGGCATGGCGTCCGGCCTGATGCAGTCAGCGGCCGATCTTGCCCGCCCAGGCCTGGCTGCCGGCCGGTCGGCCCGGCTTCGGTCCTCATCCTGGATCTTGCTCGCCGCAATCCTCGTCTCGCTGTTTGCGCTGCTGCCGCTTGCTTTCATCTTATGGGTCGCGGTGCAGACCGGCTGGGAAACCGTATCGGCGCTGGTCTTCCGGCCGCGTGTTGGCGAGCTTCTGGTCAACACCGTGCTTTTGGTGGTGCTGACCGTTCCGATCTCGATCGTGCTTTCGGTGGCGCTGGCCTGGCTGACCGAACGCACGGACCTGCCCGGCGCCCGCCTCTGGGCCTGGCTCTCGGTGGCGCCGCTCGCAATTCCAGCCTTCGTCCACTCCTATGCGTGGATCACCCTGGTGCCTGGACTGCACGGCCTGTGGGCCGGCGTTCTGGTTTCGGTCATCGCCTATTTCCCGTTCCTCTATCTGCCGGTGGCGGCGGCGCTGCGCCGGCTCGACCCTGCCCTCGAAGACGCCGCCGCGGCGCTCGGTCTCGGTCCGTGGCGCGTGTTCGCCCGCGTCGTGCTGCCGCAACTCAGGCTCGCCATCTGCGGCGGTTCGCTGCTGGTTGGCCTGCATCTGCTCGCCGAATACGGCCTTTACGTCTTCATCCGCTTCGACACCTTCACCACGGCGATCGTCGACCAGTTCCAGTCGACCTTCAACGGTCCCGCCGCCAATATGCTGGCCGCCGTACTGGTGACCTGCTGCTTCGTGCTGCTGGGGCTGGAAGTGCTTGTGCGCGGCGAGGAGCGCTATGCCCGCGTCGGTTCTGGCGCCGCACGCCAGCAGCAGCGCACCGGGCTCGACCGCGCCACGCTCCCTTGCCTGGCTCTGCCTGCCGTCACCGCGCTGCTGGCGCTAGGCGTGCCGTTCATCACCGTCGGTCGCTGGCTGATCGCCGGCGGCGCCGATGTCTGGCGTCTCGACGAGATCGGCCTCGCGCTCGGCCAGACCCTGTTCCTGGCGCTCGCCGGCGCCTTGCTTGCCACCGTCGCCGCCATGCCGATGGCCTGGATCTCGATCCGCGCGCCGGGACCGCTGCAGCGTCTCTTGGAGGGCTGCAACTACATCGTCGGCTCCCTGCCCGGCGTGGTCGTGGCGTTGGCGCTGGTCACCATCACCGTGCGCATCGCCCTGCCGCTCTACCAGACCCTGCTCACCATCCTCGTCGCCTATGCGCTGATGTTCCTGCCGCGCGCTCTGATCAGCCTCAGGGCGTCGATCGCACAGGCGCCGGTCGAGCTCGAACGCGCCGCCTCCAGCCTCGGCCGACCGCCGCTCAAGGCGCTGTGGTCGACGACGATCCGCCTGTCGGCGCCGGGCGCGGCGGCGGGCATGGCGCTGGTGGCGCTCGGCATCATGAACGAACTGACCGCCACGCAGATGCTGGCGCCGAACGGCACCCGCACGCTGGCGATGGCGTTCTGGTCCTACAGCGGCGAGATCGACTATGCGGCCGCCGCACCCTATGCCTTCATCATGGTGGCGATGTCGCTGCCGCTGACCTGGCTGCTCTATGTCCAGTCGAAGCGAATGGCCGGGCGATGAGCTTTCTCGAACTCACCGATGTGCACAAGCGCTACGGGCCGGTAGCGGCACTGTCCGGCGTCGACCTCAGCGTGGCGAGCGGCAGCCGCACGGCGATCGTCGGGCCGTCCGGCTGCGGCAAGACGACCTTGCTCCGCCTGATCGCGGGCTTCGAAGCGCCAGACCGGGGCCGCATCGTGCTCGACGGTGAAGTGCTGGCCAATGGCGGCGCTGCCGTGCCGGCGTATCGCCGCGGCATCGGCGTGGTGGCGCAGGACGGCGCCCTGTTTCCGCATCTGAGCATCGCCGACAATATCGGCTTTGGCATGGCCCGCGGCGAGAACAAGCGCAGCGAGCGCATCGTCGAACTCGCCTATATCGTCGGGCTGGACAAGGCGATCCTGAAGCGACGGCCGCACGAGCTCTCCGGCGGTCAGCAGCAGCGCGTGGCGCTGGCCCGCGCCATGGCGATGAAGCCTCGGCTGATGCTGCTCGACGAGCCGTTCTCGGCGCTTGACACCGGCCTGCGCGCCTCGATGCGCAAGGCGGTCGCCGAGCTTCTGGAGGCGGCCGGCATCACCACCATCCTGGTCACCCACGACCAGGCCGAAGCGCTGTCCTTCGCCAGCCAGGTCGCGGTGATGCGCGACGGCCTGTTCTCGCAGGTCGGCACACCACGCGAGCTCTATCTCCAGCCGAAAGACCGCATGATTGCCGAATTCCTTGGCGACGCCATCATCCTGCCGGCGAAGATCGCCGATGGCTTCGCCAGCTCGCCGCTCGGCCGCATCGCCGTCGACACCAGGGAACGGCGCGACGTCGCCCGCATCATGCTGCGGCCGGAACAGGTGCTGTTGAAACGAACGTCACGTGAAGGCATGTCGGGCACGCCGGAGATGCTGTTCGGCGAGGTGACGGAATCCGAATTCGCCGGCTCCATGTGCACTATCGCGGTGCGGCTGCTGAACAGTCCCGATCCGCCCGACGCCGCCGCGATCGGCAACACGCCGTTGATCCTGCGCAAGCCAGGCATGGACACGCCTGTCGTCGGCGAGATCGTGCGGCTGACCGTGTCCGGCAAGGCGCATGTATTCGCCTGAACGGCCTTATTGCACCCTTTCGCCCGTCGCCGGCGAATAAAGCGGCCAGCGCTCGAGGAAATCGCAATTGTGCACGACGACCCGGCGCGCGGCAGCGTCGATGAGGATGATCGCGTATGTCGGCGGCGCCTGCTCGACCAATTCTTCCCCGACCAGATCGAGCATGAAGCGGGCATGCAAGCCGCGTTGCGCGGTGAACGGGATGCCGGCGACCGTGCCGGCGATGTCGCGATGGACATGGCCGAAGAAGATGTGGCCGACATTGCCGTGGCGCTCGAGCAGGTCGACGAATCGCCGGGGCTGCTCGAGCCCGAGCGGGTCGAGGATGGGCAGGCCGAGTTCGACCGGCGGATGATGCAGGAAGATGTAGGCCTGCCGGCCCGCCGCCTCGCCCAGCCGCGCGTCGAGCCAGGCCAGCCGCTTGTCGCATAGCTCGCCGGTGACACGGCCTTCAGCCAGGCTGTCGAGCAACAGCAGCGACGCCTCGGGCGTCTCGAAGGCCGACTGCACGAAGCCATTGTCGTCGACAGGGTTCTCGGGAAATGCGGCGACGAGGTTGGCGCGCCTGTCGTGATTTCCCGGCAGCAGCCGGTAAGGCATCGAAAGCCTGCCCAGGGCCGATTTGAGATCGGCATAGCTCTCGGCCGCGCCGGCCTCGGTCAGGTCGCCGCTGAAGACGCAAAGCGCGGCGTCGGCGTGACGGATATTGATGTGATCGATGCAGCGGTCGAGCCGCTCATGCAGGTCGGCACCGTAGCGGATCTCGCCCCGCCGTCCGAGATGGACGTCCGTGACCTGGATGATTTTCATGGCACGACCTCTGTTCGATCGACAGGGAATTTCCTTTGCTGGCCGCCCGGAGCAAACGCCAGCGCATTGTGGTGCATCAATGTGCGGGAACCGGCACGGACGCCTTGAAGACATCAAGGCGGGCGCCCGTCTCCGACGAGAAGAAATGCATGTCTTCGGGCGAGATCTTCAGACCGACTGTCTCGCCGGGCGCCGGATGGACGGTCTCGGACGTCACCACCGAAAACGCCGCGCCGTCGATATCGACATAGACGACCCTGCCCGCGCCCAGTTCCTCGACGAGATCGACTGTGGCATTGAGCACGCCCTGCGAGCCGGGCGCCACCAGGCGCACGGCTTCAGGCCGGATGCCCATCGCGACCTTGGCGCCGACCGGCAGGCCGACCCGCGGAATGGTCAGCCGCCGGCTGCCGCCAAGCAGCGAGAGGCCGTCGAGCCCGACGACGCCCTCGAGGATGTTCATTGCCGGCGCACCGACGAAGGTCGCCACGAACCGGCTGGCCGGGCGCTTGTAGATCTCGCCTGGCGTGCCGACCTGTTCGACGCGGCCGCCATTCATCACCACCAACCGGTCGGCGAGCGTCATTGCCTCGACCTGGTCATGCGTGACGAACACCGATGTCGCGTTCAGCCGGCGGTGCAGCTTGCGGATCTCCGAGCGCATCTGCACGCGCAGCTTGGCGTCGAGGTTGGAGAGCGGCTCATCGAACAGGAACACCTTCGGTTCGCGGATCATGGCGCGCCCCATGGCGACGCGCTGGCGCTGGCCGCCCGACAGCGCCGCCGGCTTGCGGTCGAGCATCGGCTCGAGCTCGAGGATGCGGGCCACGGCCTGTATGCGCTGCGTGCGCTCGGCCGCGGGCACGCCCGCCACCTTCAGCGAATAGCCGATATTCTGGGCGACGCTCATATGCGGGTAGAGCGCGTAGTTCTGGAACACCATGGCGCAGCCTCGCTCGCGCGGTTCCAGCCGGTTGACCACAGTGCCATCGATGGCGATCTCGCCGCCGGAAATCTCTTCCAGCCCGGCAATCATCCTGAGCAGCGTGGACTTGCCGCATCCTGAAGGCCCGAGAATGACGACGAAGTCGCCCGACGCGATATCGAGATCGACGCCATGCACGACCTGCGACTTGGCATAGCTTTTCGTGACATCGCGAATGGTGATGGAGGCCATCAGACGTCTCCTTGTGAAGTCATTTCTCGGTGGCGATCAGGCCGCGCACGAACCAGCGCTGCATCGCCACCACGACGATGAGCGGCGGCAGCATGACGATGAGCGTGCCGGCCATGGCGATGTTCCATTCCGGAATGCCGCCGACATTGGGAATGAGCTGCTTGAGCTCGGTGACCGCTGTCGCATGCGACTGGTCGGTGGTGACCAGCAGCGGCCACAGATACTGGTTCCACGCCCACAGGAACATGATGGTTCCAAGCGCGGCCATGTTGGTGCGCGACAGCGGCAAGAGGATGTCGATGAAGAAGCGCAACGCGCCGGCCCCGTCCATGCGCGCCGCCTCGGTCAGTTCGTCCGGCACCGTCAGGAAGAACTGCCGGTAGAGGAAGGTGCCGGTGGCGGTGGCGATCAGCGGCAGGATAAGCCCCGAATACGAGTTGAGCAGCCCCAGATTCAACGCAACCTGAACACCCGAGACCTTTTCGATGAGCCAGCTCAACCCGGTCACGTCGAGGATCGTCTGGTAGGGCGACAGCACGTTGGCGACCACCGCGTAGGTAGGCACGATGCGCACCTCCAGCGGCAGCATCAGCGTGACGAAGATCAGCCAGAAGATGAAGGTGCGGCCGGGATAGCGGAAATAGACGATGGAGAAGGCGGTGAGCGCCGAGATCATCACCTTCCCCGCCGCCACGCCCGCGGCCATGATGAAGCTGTTGAGCAGCTTGGGACCGAGATTGGCCGTCGTCCAGGCCGTCTTGATGTTCACCCAGAAGTCGCCGCCTGGCAGCAACGACATCGGCACGTCGTTGACGTCCTTCAGATTGTGCGAGGCGGCGACGGCGACGATCACGAACGGTGCCACGGCCAGCACGAAGCCGATGAACAGGACGAGATGCGTGATGAAATTGAGGATCGGCGTGCGTTCTACCATGGCCGCCTCACCGGTAATGCACGCGCCGCTCGATGAAGCGGAACTGGAAGATGGTGAGCACGATGATGAGCAGCATCAAAATGATGCTCTGCGCGGCGGCGCCCGAGTAATCCAGGCCTTTGAAACCGTCCGAATAGATCTTGTAGACCATCAGATTGGTGGCGTTCGCCGGCCCGCCTGATGTCATGATGTCGACGATGCCGAAGGAATCCTGGAAGCTCTCGGTGATGTTGATGACCAGCAGGAAGAAGATGGTTGGCGTGATCAGCGGAAACTGGATGTCGAAGAAGCGCCTGACGACGCCGGACCCGTCCATCGCCGCCGCCTCGATCAGCGAACGCGGAATGGCCTGGAACGCGGCAAGGAAGAAGATGAAGTTGTAGCCGACATATTTCCAGGAAAAGGCCGCGATGATTGAAGCCATGGCGTCGAAGCCGTCGAGGCCTGGATCCCAGAATCCCGGCCACATCCGGTTGACCACGGCCATGAAACCGGCCTCGGGCGCCAGGATGAAGCGGAAGGCGAGCGCCAGCGCCGGTGCTGCAATGCCATAGGGCCAGATGAGCACCACCCGGTAGAAGCGCGAGCCGGCCAGCTGCCGGTCGGTGAGCGCGGCGAGCACCAGCGCGATGAACATCGCCAGCCCGGTGCTGGTCGCGGCAAAGACCAGGCTGGCGGTGATCGAATTCCAGTAATCTGCGCTGGACAGGATCGACTTGAAATTGTCGAGCCCGACCCAGATGTTGCCGCCGCCCCAGGGTTGTTGCAGCGTCAGCGACCAGTAGACCGCCTGGCCGGCCGGCCAATAGAAGAACGTGAAGATCAGCAGAAGCTGTGGCACCGCGAACAGGATGCCGATCGTCCATCTGCTGAAAGTGACGCGTTTTTCCATCGATCCGCCGACGCTGTTGAACCGCCAGCCCGCTTCCCCAGGAAGAGACTGGATATGAAATGGCCGCCCGTCGATCCAAGCATGGTCCCGAAAAGTGGGAACCGGTTTTCGGAAGAGATCATGCTCGGACAAGAACCGACGGGCGGCCGCTGAAATGCCTGAAATCAGGGCAGCATCTTGTTCGGATAGGTCTGCTGGAAGCGGTCGAGAATAGCGTCGCCATTCTTGACCAGCGTGTCGATGCCGTCCTGGACGCTGACCTTGTTGGCGAAGATCGCCTGCATCTGCGTGCCGAACTCGGCGCGGATTTGAGTGAAATTGCCCAGACGGATGCCGCGGGTGATCTCGGTCGGCTCGGACGCCGTCAGGCTGGCGATTGCGACCTCACGGCCCTTGTAGGGCGCCTTGTCGTAGAAGCCATTCGCCTTCATGTAGTCGAAGCCCGACTTCGTCACCGGGATGTAGCCGGTGTTGGTCGACCAGAACAAGGCGGTCTTCGGATCCTGGATGAAGTTCAGGAACGCGGCAGCGCCCTTGTATTCCGCATCCGACTTGCCGGAAAGAACCCAGAGCGAAGCGCCACCGACCAGCGAATTCTTGCGCTCGGTGCCGGCATAGGTCGGCAATTCGGCGACATCCCAGTTCAAGCCTTCCTTCTTGGTCTTGGTGACCGTACCATGGTCGCCGACCGAGGACAGGATGACCTCGCAGGTGCCGGAGGCGAAGGCCTGGACCATGTCCTGGCCGAGATCCTTGGATTTGATCTTGATGAGGCCTTCGTCATACCACTTCTTGAGGTCGCCGACATATTGGACGAACTTGGTCTTGTTGACTTCAAGGCGAGCGTCGAGGCCGTCATAGCCGTTATTCTCGGTTGCGATGGGCTGGTTGTGGATGGCGGAGAACTGCTCCATCAACTGCCAGCTTTCATTGCCTGAGATGTTGATCGCCATCGGGCACTCGTAGCCGGCGTCCTTGAGCGCCTTGAGGTCGGCGCCGACGTCTTCCCAGGTCTTCGGCGCCTCGGTCTTGCCGATCTTGGCAAAGGCGTCCTTGTTCCAGTACATCAACGCGGTCGACGAGTTGAACGGGAACGACAGCATCTCGCCCTTCGAAGTCGCGTAGTAGCGCGCGATGCCGGGGAAATAGTCGGCGTAGTCGACTTTGTAGCCGTTCTCTTCCATCAGCTTGTCGGCAGGTTTGTAGGCACCGGAGAGCATCATGGTGGCGGTGCCGACATCATAGACCTGGACGACGGTGGGCTGCTTGCCGGCGCGGAATGCCGCGATCGTGTTCTGCAGCGTGGCGTCATAGTTGCCCTGGCTGGTGCAGACCACTTCATAGTCGGACTGCGAGGCGTTGAAGTTCTTGCACAGCGTATCGACGACACGTGCGAGGTCGCCCGAAAGGCCGAACCAGAAATCGAACTTGGTCGGCGCGGCGACCGCGGGCAGCGCCAACGAAACGCTGATTGTGCCGGCGGCAAGAGCCGCCAGGCCTTTCCCAATCATGGATCCGTGTTTGATCATCGACATGAGTTACATTCCCTCTTCAGTGGCTTTCGACAGGGGCTTGCGCAAGTCCTTGCCTGCTCTCTTAGAGAAGGTATGTGACAGTTCTGCTGTCCCTCGCGGCCCTGTGGAAAGCCGAGCGCCGTGACGCCAGATTACGATTCCGCCGCTTCGTATGGCGCAATCCAAATGTCTGGATGGATGGGCGTGTTGGAACTGCCGTCTGCGCCGGCCTCGCAAGCATTTGCGCTGACGGGGCACGGGTGCGTATCAGCACCAAAGCACGAAAGATGCTTCAGCCGACCCGCTTTCCCACGGCGTCGAACCAGTGCAGTTTTTCGGCCCTGGCCACGACGCGCAACTGGTCGCCGGGCTTGGCCGTGGCGCGGCCGGCAACACGCACCACGATGCGGCTACCGCCTGCCGCACAATGAAGGAAACTTTCGGCGCCCACTGGTTCGACCGCCTCGACTGTCGCCGGCAAAACGAGCGCTCTGGGCGGCGCCTCCGCATTGAAGGTGACATCGGCATCTTCCGGGCGAAAACCGAGTGTCGCGGCGTTTGTTGCGGGAGGTGCGAAGCCGATCGCCGTGCCGTCGGCCAATATTGGCCCCGAGGATCCTCCAGCCAGCTCCAGAAGATTCATCGGCGGCGCGCCTATGAAGGAGGCAACGAAGGTCGATGCCGGTTTCTCGTAGATATCGAGCGGCGCGCCCATCTGCTCGACCAAGCCGGCGTTCATGACAACGAGGATGTCGGCCAACGTCATCGCCTCAAGCTGGTCGTGAGTGACATAGACAGAGGTAACGCCAAGGGTGCGCTGCAAATTCTTGATCTCGACCCGCATCTGGCCGCGCAATTTGGCGTCAAGGTTGGAAAGTGGTTCGTCGAACAGGAAGACCTTCGGATTGCGCACAATCGCGCGACCCATGGCGACACGCTGGCGCTGGCCGCCAGACAGCTCGCGCGGGCGGCGGTCGAGCAGCGCCGAAAGCTCCAGCACCTTGGCCGTCGAACACACCCTGCTGTCGATCTCGGCCTTCGGCGTGCCACGGTTACGCAGCCCATAGGCCATGTTGTCATAGACCTTCATATGCGGGTACAGCGCGTAGTTCTGAAACACCATGGCGATGTCGCGCTCGGTCGGACCGATTGTGTTGACCACCTTGCCGTCGATGGCGACCGTGCCGGCGGAAATGGTCTCCAGCCCGGCGATCATTCTGAGAAGGGTGGACTTGCCGCAGCCGGATGGACCGACCAGCACGCAGAGCTCTTTATCAGGAATGGCGATGGAAACGCCCTTCACCGCTTCGACCCCGCCGGGATAGACCTTCTTCACGTCCCTCAGATCGACAGTAGCCATCAGCCTCTCACTTTTCGGAATCGACCAGGCCGCGCACGAACCAGCGCTGCATCAGCACCACCACCAGGATCGGCGGCACGATGGCCAGCATCGCCGTGACCATGACCAGATGCCATTGGGTGTCGGCGTCGGCGAAGGACACCATCTTTCTCAGGGCGATGACGATGGTGTTCATGTCGTTGCTGTTGGTAACGAGCAACGGCCACAGATACTGCGTCCAGCCATAGATGAAGAGGATGACGAACAGCGCCGCGATGTTGGTGCGCGACAGCGGCAGGAGAATATCGAAGAAGAACCGCCAAGGCCCGGCGCCGTCAATCCGCGCCGCTTCGACCAGTTCACCCGGAATGGTCATGAAGAACTGGCGGAACAGCAGCGTTGCGGTGGCCGAGGCGATCAACGGGATGATCAGGCCCGCATAGGTGTCGATCATGCCGAGATCGACCATCACTTTGTAAGTCGGCAGGATACGGACCTCCACGGGCAGCATCAAGGTGATGAAGATCAGCCAGAAGAAGGTCATGCGCAGCGGAAAGCGGAAGAAAACGATCGCGTATGCCGACAGGATCGAGATGAAGATCTTTCCCACCGCAACGCCGAGCGCCATGATCGTGGTGTTGAGGAGCAGCCTGCCGACGCTGACACCGCCGATGCGTCCAATGCCGCCAAACAGCGCCTCGCTGTAATTGTTCCAGAGCTGGTCGCCGGGCAAGAGCGGCAGCGGCGGCCTGAGGATCGTTTGCAGCGTGTGTGTCGAGGCAACGAAGGTGTAGTAGATCGGAAAAGCGACGATCAGTATGCCGAGGATGAGCACGGCATGGGCGATGAAGGTGCGAAGCGGGGACTGGCCGATCATCGCTGCCCTCAGCCGTAGTGGACTTTGCGTTCCACATAGCGGAACTGGATGGCCGTAAGCGCAATGACTATGGCCATCAGGATGACGGACTGTGCCGCGGAATCGCCGAGGATCAGATTGACGAAACCATCGTTGTAGACCTTGTAGACGAGCGTCTCGGTCGTCTTGCCCGGCCCGCCGCCGGTCACCGCGTGGACGATGCCGAACGTATCGAACAGGGCATAGACGGTATTGACGACCAGCAGGAAAAAGGTCGTCGGCGCAAGCAGCGGGAAGACGATCGTCCAGAAGCGCTTGGTCTCGCGCGCGCCGTCCATGGCCGCCGCCTCGATCAGCGTTTTCGGCACCGCCTGCAGGCCGGCGACGAAGAACAGGAAGTTGTAGCTGATCTGCTTCCAGGCCGCGGCCGACACCAGCAGGATCATGGCGTGGGTGCCGTTGAGCACGGGGTCCCAGGCAATACCGAGATTTCTCAGCAAATAGGCCAGCGAGCCGATCGACGGATTGAACAGGAACAGCCACAGCATGCCGGCAATGGCCGGGGCTACCGCGTAAGGCCAGATCATCAGCGTCCGATAGAGACCTTTGCCGCGCACCACTTTCTCCGCCATCACGGCAAGCAGCAGCGCCACGCCCATGGCGACGATCGCTGTCGCCAGCGAGAAAACCACCGTGACCTTGATCGAATTGAGATAGGCCGGATCGGCCAGCACCTTTCGGAAATTCGCCAAGCCGACAAATTTGCTCTTCAGTCCGAAAGGATCTTCCCTCAGCATCGACTGGCGAAGCGCCTGCCCGGCCGGCCAATAGAAAAACACCAGGGTGATTGCGAGCTGAGGCGCCACCAAAAGATACGGCAGGATCTTGTTCGGAAAGACGACGCGTGGAGACAGGCTGATACCCTCGCTGTTCAGGAATCGCCCGCGAACGGTTCGCGAGCGATTTTCTAGCCGGCTAATCGATGGGAAGCGTCAGTTCCCGAGGGCTTCCTTGATCGCGGCGTTGCCGCGCGTGACCGCATTGTCGAGCGCTTGCTGGGCGCTTTCCTGGCCGGCCAGCATCTTCTCGAACTCCTCATTCTGGATGTCGCGCACCTGCGGCAAATTCGGCAAGCGAACGCCCTTCGAGTTTTCGGTTGGCGCCTTGCCTGTCATTTGCAGGATTGGTGTCTCGCGCCCGGGGTTCTTGTCATAGAAGCCGGATTTCTTGGTCGCCTCGTAAGCAGCGAGCGTCACCGGCAGATAACCCGACTTCTGGTGCAGATATTCCTGCACATCGGTCTTCGACAGATAAGCAAAGAAGGCGGCGATCCCCTTGTACTCCTCGTCCGACTTGTTGCCGAAAACCCAGAGGCTGGCGCCGCCCGGCGTCGTGTTCTGCGGAGCGCCCTTGGCATCACTGTCATAGGGCAGTTGGCCGATGCCGTAGTTCATACCGGACTTGACGATGTCGCCAAGGCCGCCGGAGGATTCAGTCATGATTCCGCATTCGCCGGCGAGGAAGATCTGCTTGGCTTCGGAGGTGCGCCCGCCATACTTGAACGTTCCATCCTTGGCGAGGTCCGCCAACGCCTGGAAGTGGTTGACGAAAATCGGTGCATTGATCTTGAGTTCGACATCCCCGCCTGCCAGCCCATTCTGCTGCGTGGCCCAGGAGACATCGTTCCACGCGGCAAAATTCTCCAGGTGAATCCAGGTCAGCCAGGTCGACGTGTAGCCGCAAGGGGCAGCCCCGCTGGCCTTGATCTTCTTGGCATCCTCCCAAACCTCGTTCCAGGTCTTGGGCGGATTGTTCACGTCGAGACCCGCCTTTTGGAAGATATCCTTGTTGTAGTAGAGGATCGGCGAGGAGGAATTGTAGGGAAAAGACAGCATGGTGCCATCCGGCTTCGAATAATAGCCGACGATGCCCGGCAGATACTGGCTCTTGTCGAAGGTCATCCCGGCACTCGTCATCACATCCGCCACCGGCTTGATCGCGCCTTCCGCACCCATCATTACGCCGGTACCGACGTCGAACACCTGGATGATGTCGGGCGCCTGCCCGGCACGAAAGGCGGCAATGCCGGCATTCAGCGTCTCGGGATAGGTGCCCTTGAACACCGGCACGAGCTCATAGTCGCTCTGGCTGGCGTTGAAATCCTTGGAAATCTTGTCGACGACCTCCGCATTGGCGCCGGTCATGGCGTGCCACCAGCTGATCTGCGTCACGGCAAATGCGGAGGTGGTGGAAAGCAGCGTCAAGGTGGCGGCGACACCGGCCGCGAAGCCGAACAACTTCATGTTTCATCTCCCGTTTATCATTGGCGAAAGGAGCGCTCCCGCAAAGGCAATATGTGCCGCTCCTACCGATCGGACAACGATTTTGTTGCGGATCGATGCACTTCAGTTCTGTCTAAAATAGCGTCCGCTTCCGAAAGAAGACACCCGACGGGAGATGACAAGCCGGCTTATCAGTCGACGAAACCACGGTTGAGGGCAGATCCTCGCCGCGCTGGCCCCCGGCCCGATAGGGCGAATTCCTAGTCCGGCGCGTTGAGCGCAGTTTCAATGAGCCGCTTGGCATCCGGGCTCGACCATTCGGCTGGGCCGTTCATATGCGCGATCAGGCAGCCTTCGCCATCAATCAGCATGGTGACGGGAAGGCCAAGTGCCAGACCGCGTGTCTTGACATCGTTGAACAGCGCCATTGTCGCATCGCGGTAGAATCCGAGATCTTCAACGCCGATATCCCTGAGGAACTTCTTCGGCTTGGCATCGTCGCCGGCATCGACATTGACGGCGACGACCTGGAAGGCGTCGCTGCCCTTGTCCTTTTGCAGCGCATCGAGCGCCGGCATTTCGGCGCGGCAGGGCGCGCACCATGTCGCCCACAGATTGAGCAGCACCGTCTTGCCGGCGTGATCGGCGAGCGTCATCGGCTTGCCGTCGGGGCCATTGAAGGCAAGATTTTTCAGCGATTGCGGCGGGTCAGCCGGCAAGAGAGCCGCGACCTGGCCGGTGGCGGCCGCGGCGACCTTCTTGGCGCGGTCGGCCTTGGCGGCGCAGGCGACGTCGTCCTTGCTGTCGCCAGCGGCGACCTGAACGGGTGCGTTGTTGCCAGAACCGCTCTCGCTGACATATACCGCGACCGCGCCGGCCAGCACGCCCGCCACCAGGGCGGCGAGGATGAGGCGCGGGGCCGGGAAGAATTTATTGCCGTCTGCCATGTCTTAAAACTGCTCCGGAGCACGGGTTATAGCGATGAGCGACAAGAAGGCCAGCAACCAGATGTGGGGCGGACGTTTTGCCTCGGGTCCGGCCGCGATCATGGAAGCGATCAACGCGTCGATCTCGTTCGACCGCAAACTCTACGCGCAGGACATCAGAGGTTCGATCGCCCATAGCGAGATGTTGGCTGAAACGGGCATTATTTCGGCAGCCGATCAAGAAAAAATCGCTCACGGGCTGAACACGATCCTGACAGAGATCGAAGCCGGCACGTTCGAGTTCTCGACCCGGCTGGAGGACATTCACATGAATGTCGAGGCCCGCCTTGCCGAGCTGATCGGCCCGGCAGCCGGCCGCCTGCACACCGCCCGCTCGCGCAACGACCAGGTGGCGGTCGACCTGCGGCTCTGGGTCAAGGACGAATGCTTGCGCGTCGCCGAGGCGCTGAAAGGCCTGATCGCGGCCTTTCTGGAGCGGGCGGAAGAGCATGCGGCGACGGTCATGCCGGGCTTCACCCACATGCAGGCGGCGCAGCCGGTCACCTTCGGCCATCACTGCATGGCCTATGTCGAGATGTTCTCGCGCGATTTGTCGCGCGTTCGCGATGCCATCGAACGGATGGACGAAAGCCCGCTGGGCGCGGCAGCCCTCGCCGGCACCAGCTTCCCCATCGACCGGCACAAGACGGCGAAGGATCTCGGCTTCCGCGAGCCGATGCGCAATTCTCTGGACAGCGTTTCGGACCGCGATTTCGCGCTTGAGTTCCTGGCAATCGCGGCGATCTGCGCCACGCATCTGTCGCGGCTGGCCGAAGAGATCATAATCTGGTCGACGCCGCAATTCGGCTTCGTCAGGCTGTCGGACTCATTTTCCACCGGCTCCTCGATCATGCCGCAGAAGAAGAACCCCGACGCCGCCGAACTGGTGCGCGGCAAGACCGGCCGCGTCACCGGCCATCTTGTCGGCCTGCTGACGGTGATGAAGGGCATGCCGCTGACCTATGGCAAGGACATGCAGGAAGACAAGGAATCCGTGTTCGACGCCGCCGAGACGCTCGACCTGATGCTGGCGGCGATGACCGGCATGGTGCGCGACATGACGGTCAACGCCGCCGCGATGAAAAAGGCGGCCGGCGCCGGCCATTCCACGGCCACCGATCTTGCCGACTGGCTGGTGCGCACCCTCGGCCTGCCCTTCCGCGAGGCGCATCACGTCACCGGCCGCGCCGTGGCGCTGGCCGAGGAGAAGAAGGTCGGGCTCGACAAGCTTTCCCTGCAGGATTTGCAATCCATTCACCCTGGCATCACGGCCGATATCTTTTCGGTGCTTGCCGTGCAGAATTCGGTGAAGAGCCGCACGAGTTTCGGTGGCACTGCCCCGTCGGAAGTCCGCAAGCAGATACGCTATTGGAAAAAGCGGCTGGCCAAAGCTTGAGCCAAGGTGCAATGCACTGAAAACTCGGCTAGAAGCGGCAGCACGCAAAAGTTTCGGACGGATGGATCGATGACCGCAAGCAGGATTTTGGTGACGCTGACGCTGCTCGCGGCCATAGTGACCGTTACGGCCTGCGGCAGGAAGGCCGGTCTCGACACGCCCTACGAGGCTGCCGTGCAGGCCCGCAAGGACGCCGAAAAGGCCAAGCAGCCGCTTCCGCCGGAGCCGGAAAAACCGGTCGAGGACAAGAAGTTCATTCTCGACCCGCTGCTCTAGAGCCGATGAGATCAGCCGATCTCATCGCGCTCCAACTTCCGGAACCACTCTCGTGAACCATTTCGACTACCGCGACGGCGTGCTGCATGCCGAGGATGTGGCGATTTCAGATATCGCGGCCAGCGTCGGCACGCCTTTCTACTGCTATTCGACGGCGACGCTGACCAGGCACTTTCGCGTCTTCGCTGACGCCTTTGCCGGGCTCGACGCCCTGGTCTGCTATGCCATGAAGGCGAATTCCAACCAGGCGGTGCTGAAAACGCTGGCCAAGCTTGGCGCCGGCGCCGATGTGGTCTCGGAAGGCGAATTGCGCCGGGCGCTCGCCGCCGGCATTCCGGCCAACAAGATCCTGTTTTCGGGGGTCGGCAAGACCGCGCGTGAAATGGACTTTGCGCTCTCGGCCGGCATCCTCTGCTTCAACGTCGAATCCGAACCGGAACTGGAATTGCTATCGGCCCGCGCCGTGGCACTGGGCAAGGTGGCGTCGATCTCGCTGCGCATCAATCCCGATGTCGATGCCAGGACGCACAGGAAGATCTCCACCGGCAAGGCCGAGAACAAGTTCGGCATTCCCTGGCAGAAGGCGCGCCAGGTCTACGCCCGCGCGGCCGGGCTGCCGGGCATCAAAGTCACCGGCATCGACACCCATATCGGCAGCCAGATCACCGAGTTGCAGCCCTTCGACGACGCTTTTGCCCTGCTGGTGGATCTGGTCGGCACGCTGCGCGCCGACGGGCACGCCATCGAGCACATCGATCTCGGCGGCGGCCTCGGCATTCCCTACCGCGTCGACAACAGCCCACCGCCCCTGCCGGACGCTTATGCCGAGATCGTCAGGAAGCACGTCACCAGGCTCGGACTGAAGGTCATGTTCGAGCCCGGCCGGCTGATATCAGGCAATGCCGGTATCCTCGTCTCGCAGGTGATCTTCGTGAAGGAAGGCGACGCCAAGAACTTCCTCGTCGTCGATGCCGCGATGAACGATCTGATCCGGCCGACCCTCTACGACGCTTTTCACGACATAAGGCCGGTGGTGCAGCAGCCGGCTGCGGCGCCGCGCATGACGGTCGATGTCGTCGGCCCGGTCTGCGAGACCGGCGACTATCTCGGTCTGGACCGCGACTTGCCCCAGCTGAAGTCCGGCGACCTCATCGCCATCGCCACCGCCGGCGCCTATGGCGCGGTGCAGGCCGGCACCTACAACACCCGGCTTCTGGTGCCGGAAGTGCTGGTCGACGGCGATCGTTTCCACGTCGTGCGTCCGCGCCAGACCTATGACGAGCTGATCGGGCTGGATTCGGTGCCTGACTGGTTGAAGTAGAGACCGTCCACGGCGCTACAACCGCGCCTGGATCCTGGTTCTGGTCTCTGCAATCTTCGCCTCATCTCGGCGATAGAACGTCCACTGCTTGATGCGCTTACTGCTGAGAAGCCCTGCCTGGGTGAGCACCCGCATATGCTCGCTGAGCGTAGCCTGGGTGATGCCGAGCTTTTCGGCGATCAGCAGCGCGCAGACACCGTCCTCGACCAGGTCGCCATCGGCTTGGCGTGGGAAATTGGCGCGCGGCTCCTTCAGCCAGTCCAGGATCTGCAGCCTGCGCTCGTTGGCGATCGCCTTGAAGACATCGACCTCTTGCATTTAGCCATTTTGCCAAGTTACTAAATACTGTCAACCCTCGGGAGCAATCAATGCCGGATGCCACCAATATCACCCGCGAACGCATCGCCGCCGTGGAAATGCGCATCCGGCCCTTCGTGCGCCGCACGCCGGTGCTGCGCGTCGACATGGCCGATTTCGACCGCCCGGCTCTCGGCGTCGACCTGAAGCTCGAATGCCTGCAGCATTCCGGCTCGTTCAAGGCGCGCGGCGCGTTCACCAATCTTCTCGAACGGGCCGTGCCAAAGGCCGGCGTCGTCGCGGCATCGGGCGGCAATCATGGCGCCGCTGTCGCCTATGCTGCCATGCGGCTTGGCCACAAGGCGACCATCTTCGTTCCCGAGGTGAGCCCGCCGGCCAAGCTCGACCGTATCCGCGGCTATGGCGCCGAGCTGATTGTCGGCGGCGCCCGCTATGCCGAGGCATTGGCCGCCGGCGAGAGCTTCGCCGAAAAGACCGGCGCATTGCAGATCCACGCCTTCAACCAGGAGGAAACGCTGGTCGGGCAAGGCACGCTCGGCCTCGAGATCGAAGCCGAGCTGCCTGAACTCGACACGCTTCTGGTCGCCGTCGGCGGCGGCGGCCTGATCGGCGGCATCGCCGCCTGGTTCGCCGGCCGCATCAGGATCATCGCCGTCGAGCCGGAAGGCGCGCCGACGCTTTACCGCGCCTTCGAGGCCGGGCGGCCGGTCGATGCGCCGGCCGAAGGCATCGCCGCCGATTCGCTGGCGCCCAAACGCGTCGGCGAAAAGATGTTCCCGATCGCGGAGGCCTTCGTCGAACGCTCCATACTGGTCAGCGACGACGACATCATCGCAGCGCAGGCCGCGCTTTGGGACCGGGTGCGAATCATCTCCGAGCCCGGCGGCGCCGCAGCCTTCGCGGCCCTCCTGTCGGGCCGCTACGTGCCGTCGGAGGGCGAGCGTATTGCCGTCCTGGTCTGCGGCGCGAACACGAATCCGGCGAAATTCTGACGATAATGGCTGCAATCCCCTTCACGTTTTAGGGAACCGCCTCGCCTTCGCCGTGTTTGTTGGTATTCTTCTGCCCGTGAGGTTCGGGCTATCCCGCCCGACCAGGAAGGGCCGATGACGCAACGACCCACCTTCACCAGTGATCGCAGCCTGGCCAGGCGCCTTGCCCTGAGCCGACTGGCGACGCGGGTCTCCATGACGGTCGAGCGCGGCTGGCCGTTGCTGCTGCCGCTGATCATCATTGCCAGCCTGTTCCTCAGCGTCTCCTGGCTCGGCCTCTTCCCCCTTCTGCCCGACATGGCGCGCATCGGCCTGGTCGCGGCGTTCGCCATTGCAGCCCTTGGCGCACTCTACCCCTTGCGTTTCTTCCGGATGCCGGCCAGCGCCGAAATCGACCAACGCATCGAGGCGGCCAACCAACTGTTGCACAGCCCGGTTCTGGTGCAAACCGACCGTCCCAGCGGCAAGGAAAGCGGCTTTTCGCAGGCGTTGTGGCGCGAGCACCAGAAACGCATGGCCGAAAAACTCGACCGGCTCGGCGCCGACCTGCCACGCACGCGCGTACCCGAGCGCGACCCGTGGGGGCTGCGCGCCGTGGCGGCGCTTCTGCTCGTCACCGCTTTTGCCTTCTCATTCGGGCCCTCAGGCGGCCGCATGACGGACGGATTCAGCGCCAATGCGGCGCGCGACGTGGTGCCGCCGCGCGTCGACGCCTGGGTGACGCCGCCAGCCTATACCGGCAGGCCGCCGATCTTCCTTACAGCCCCTGTCTCCACGGCCGCCAACGCCACCAACGTCAATCAGGCGGCGCCTGCCTTCACCGTGCCGGAAGGCAGCGACGTGTCGCTGCGCGTCACTGGCGGCTCTGGCGAGGAAACGCTGAGCTATGCCGACGCCAGCGGCAATGCCCACGCCATCGACCCGCAGGCCGCGACGGCCAAGCCGCCGGCAAACCCGGCGCCTCCTTCCTCCATGGCGCCCTCCACCGTGCGCCAGTTCACCGGCAAGCTGACGGCCAATGGCACGCTGACGCTGAAATCGGCTGACGACGAACTTGGCCGCTGGGCCTTCGCGGTGATCCCCGACAAGCCGCCGCAGATCCGCTTCGTCGGCGAGCCCAAGCGCGCCGCCAATGGCGCTTTCGAACTCAACTACCAGATCGATGACGACTATGGCGCGGCCTCGGCCAAGGCGAGCTTCGCCTTGGCCGACCCGCAGGCGCCGAATGCGCGTCCGCTCTATGGCCCGCCCGAAATGCCATTGGCCTTGCCGCGCCGCGGCGGCAAGGCCAATGCCGCCAAGACCACGAAGGACCTGACCGAACATGTCTGGGCCGGCGGCAAGATCAAGCTGACGCTTGTCGCCACCGATGATGCCGGACATACGGCAACCAGCGAAACCAAGACGCTGGTGATGCCGGAGCGGCCCTTCTCCAATCCGCTGGCCCGCGCCGTGATCGAGCAGCGCCGGATGCTGGCGCTCGACGCCAATGACAAGGACCGCGTGCTCGACCTGATGGACGCGATCACGCTTCGGCCCGAAGACACGTTCGACAACATGGCTCACTACCTCGCCATCATGAGCGCCCGCAGCCGCCTGAAGATGGCCGACAGCGACGACCAGTTGCGCGACGAAGTGTCTTATCTCTGGGAGATCGCGCTCGGCATCGAGGAGGGCAATCTGTCGGCGGCCGAGAGGCGGCTGCGCCAGGCCCAGCAGGCGCTGCAGGATGCCATCAAGAACGGTGCCAGCGACGAAGAAATCGACAAGGCGATGAAGGAACTGCGCGAGGCGATGAACCAGTTCCTGCAGGAATTCGCGGCGCGCGCGCAGCAGAATCCGAATGCGCCTCAGATGCAGCAGAACGGCCAGGAACTGCGCCAGAGCGACATCGAACGCATGATGGACCAGATCGAGAATCTGGCGAAATCAGGCGATCGCGACAACGCGCAGCAACTGCTCTCGCAACTGCAGGACATGATGAACAATCTGCAGGCCGGGCGCCAGCAACAGGGCGGTGGCGAGCAGGACAGCGAGATGCGCCAGCAGATGGACAAGCTCGGCGAGATCATGCGGCGCCAGCAGGAGATGATGAACGACACGTTCCGCATGGACCAGATGCAGCGTGGCGAGCGTCAGCGCGGCCAGAATCGCGACGAGCAGCTCGGCGAGAACGGCGAGCAGGGCCAGATGGGCGAACAGGGCAAGCCCGGCCCAGGCGACGACCGCGACCCGCTTGGCCGGCCGAAGCCGATGACGCCGCAGGAATTCGCCGACGCGCTGAAGCAGTTGCAGGAAGGTCAGGGTAAGCTGCAAAGCGACCTCGATCAGCTGAAGAAAGGCCTGGAAGGCATGGGGCTCGAGCCCAGTGAGGGATTTGGCGAGGCCGGCAAATCCATGGGCAATGCCGAACAGTCGCTTGGCGAAGGCGACGGCGATCAGGCAGTCGGTCACCAGGGCCGCGCGCTGGAGGCGTTGCGCAAGGGCGCCAAGGACATGATGAAGCAATTGCAGGCCATGCAGGGCGACCAGGGCGGCAACGGCGAAGGCGGCCGCCAGCAGAATGCCGACCGCGACCCGCTCGGCCGGCCGCGCGCTACCCAGGGTCCCGATTTCGGCGAATCGGTGAAGGTGCCGGACGAGATCGACGTACAGCGCGCGCGCCAGATTCTCGAAGCGATCCGCAAGCGGCTTGGCAATGCGCTCAGCCCGGATATCGAGCGCAGCTATCTTGAGCGGCTGCTGGAGCTGAAATAACGCCCCTCACCCCCTCACCCCAAGCATCGAACCATTGAGACCACCATGGTGAAACTCGGCGCCGTCACCCCGATCCTGCGCATCTTCGACATCGCCAAGGCCCATGAATTCTATGTCGGCTTTCTCGGTTTCGAGGTGCAGTTCGAGCACCGCTTCGACGACAACGCTCCCCTCTATATGGGGATTTCCCGCGACGGCTGCGTGCTGCATCTGAGCGAACATCACGGCGACGGCGCGCCAGGCGCCCACGTTCGGATCGAGGTGACCGACATTGCGAGGCTACACCGCGAATTGACGACCAGGAATTACCGCTTCGCCAGGCCGGGGCTTGAAGAGACGCCGTGGAAGACGAGGGAAATCACCGTCGGCGACCCATTCGGCAACCGGCTGACCTTCTACGAGAACATCCGGTAGCAACTTCCTCCACCTCTGCTCTACCCGTTGGTGAACGCCTCGCGGATTGCCTCTTGCATGCCGTCTATGGCCTCGCCGGAGGCGTTCGGGTTGCGGCGCAGCACGATATTCGAGGCATCGATGTCGCCGAACCCGTCGGCGGCGGCGAGTTCCCGGCAACCGGCCGGTATGTTGCTGCGCGAGATCGGTGCGATCGCCAGCCCGGAGGTGACGGCGAGCTTGAGGCCGCCATTGGTATCGCTGGTATAGGCGACGCGATAGGCGAGACCGCGCTGCTCCAGCGATCTGATAGCGAAATCCTTGCACCAGCCGGCGTGGTTGTAGAGCGCGATCGGCACCGGGCGCTCCTCATGCATGTGATGCAGTTCCGACGTTACCCACACGGTCGGATCCTGCATCAGCACCTCGCCGCCGGAAAGATCCTGCCATTCGAACACCACCGCCAGATCGAGCTCGCCGGTGGCGAGCGCCGCTATCTGGGCGCCGGAATGCGCATAGCGCACGGTAACTTCGACCTGAGGATGGCGCTTGGCGAAGGCGCCGAGCGCGCGCGACAGGATGGCATGACCATATTCTTCCGGGATGCCGATGCGCACCGGTCCGCCAAGCGGCGCCGCGGCCATCGACGCCGCGGTCTCCTCGAGCAGCGACACGATGCGCCGGGCGTTGCCGATAAGCTCACCGCCGCGCCGCGTCAGCGCCACGCCGCGCGAGCCGCGCTCGAACAGGCTGTCGCCGACCAGGCTTTCCAGCTTCTTCATCTGCATCGAGACCGCCGACTGGGTGCGGCCGGCCTGCTCGGCCGCCTTGGTGAAATTGCCGGTGTCGGCAACCGCGACGAAGGTGCGCAACAGGTCACTGTCGAGGGTTGGCCGCATGCTATCCGCCATAAGAAAATCTGATTGCAGGCATCATTCCAATTCGTTTGCAACATGTCAAACGCGAGACGATAGTTCGTCCACCCATTGGATATGCGGCCGCGAAATCGGCCGCGGACCAATCTGAAGAGTCCTCACTCATACCCGCTGCCCGAAACGGTGGCGGGTTCTTTTTACCCCAAAGTAGGCCCGGTCTTCGAGGCCGCGCGCAAGGAGCCTGTGAAATCGCATGCAGAACCGGATCGTCCTCGGCATGGCAAGCCTTTGCCTCGGCGTGCTGGTCTTCTCGCTCCAGGACCCGCTGATCAAGGCCGTATCGGGCACTTATCCGGTGACCGAGGTGATGGCGATCCGCTCGATCGTCGCCCTGCCGATTCTTCTCGTGCTCGTTCATGCCGACGTCGGGCTCAAGGCGATCTTTTCGAAGCGATTTCGCATGCTGACGATGCGCGCCTTCATCCTGTTCACCTCCTACACGGTATACTATCTGGCGATCGCCGCTCTGCCGCTTGCCGACGCGGTCGCTCTCTATTTCATGGCACCGCTGTTCATCATGGCGCTCGCCGGCCCTTATCTCGGCGAACGGGTGGCGTGGCAGACGCTGGTCACCGTCATGGTCGGGATGCTCGGCGTGCTGGTGATGCTGCGGCCCGGTGCCGGGCTGTTCGACTGGGCGGCGCTGCTGTCGCTGGCCTCGGCGATGCTTTACGGCTTTTCGCAATTGATGGCCCGCAAGATCGGCGACACCGAATCGTCCACGGTCATGGCGTTCTACCAAAACGGCGTCTACCTCTTTGGCGCGGCAGTGGTCGCCGGGCTGTTCTGGCTGGCCGGGATAGGTCACGCCACACATCCGAGCCTGGAGTTCCTGGTCAGGCCATGGATCTGGCCGACGCCGATCGATTTCCTGAAGATGGCCGCCTGCGGCTTCGTCGCCTCGGCCGGTATGATCCTGTTGTCGCAGGCTTACCGGCTGGCGCCCGCCAACAGCGTCGCCACCTTCGAATACACCGGCATCATCTGGACGCCGCTGTGGGGCTTCCTGTTCTTTGCCGAAGTGCCGCGATCGACCACCGTCATCGGCGCGGCCCTCATCATCGGCGCCGGTCTGTTCGCGCTCAACGCCAGCCGGCGCCGGACCGGCGAACCGGCAATCGCGGCGACCTGCGACCCTGCATGAACCCGATCAGGCGAAGCAGGCAAGCGCCTGTTCGACACGCGCGCGGATTTCGGCCAGCGTGAACGGTTTCTGGACGACGTCGCGAATGATGCCGTTCAGTTCCTCGGCGCGCTCGCGCTGGTCGGCATAGCCGGTCATCAGCATGATCTTCATCGCCGGGAAGAGAGCGGCCGACGCCTTGGCCATCTCGATGCCATCCATCTCCGGCATGCGGATATCGGACAGGACCAGGTCGTAGCCGCCAGATGCGGCGCGGATCAGGGCAAGCCCTTGCGCGCCATCGGCGGCAATGTCGATCACATGCCCGGCGCGTTCGAGCGCGCGGGTCGCGAGAGTGCGAACGGACTCATCGTCCTCGACAATCAGGAGTTTTGCCATGGCGCGAATACTTGGCGAGGAAAAGTTGACTTTTCCTGAACCGCGAACGGCATCAGAAATAAATTAGGCGTCGCCTTTGACGACGCCGACGAACGGCAGCTCACGAAAGGCGTGGGCGACATCCATGCCGTAGCCGACGACGAAATAGTCGGGACAGTCGAAGCCGACATAATCGGCCTTGAGCGCGGTCTGGCGACGCATGTACTTATCGAGCAACACAGCGATGGCGCAGCTTCTGGCGCCGCGCGACAGCATCAGGTCGCGGGTGAAGGACAAGGTCTTGCCGGATTCGAGAATGTCGTCGATCAACAGCACGTCGCGGCCGGCGACCTCATTGTCAATGTCGCGCAGCACCCTCACCTCGCCGCTGCTGGTGCCGGCGCCGTAGCTGGAGATGAAGATGAATTCCACCTCGGGAGACAGGCCGACATCGTGCATGGCGCGGATGAGATCGGCGGCGAAGATGAACGACCCTTTCAGCACCGAAATCACCAGAAGGTCCTGATAGTCGCGCCCCGCTATCTCCTTGGCCAGTTCCAGATTCCGGCGGGCAATCGCCGAAGCCGAAAACAAAACCTCGATGTCCTTGCCGCGCACGACTGGCATTGGCTGCCTTTCCAGAAATGATCGCCCTAGTTGGCGAAGGCGACCGAGACGGTCTTGAGCCCGTTTCTAGGCACGTCGAGCCGGCTGGAAAAGCCAAATCTTTCGCCGGGCGCCAGCCGACGATTGGATGTCCCCAGCGTGTAGCGAGTGATGCGCCCGTCATTGCCGGTGATCCGGATTTCCAGTGATGGCAATTGCGCAGCCTTCGTCCCGTCATTGCTCGCCTCGGCATTGACAAGCAGCACCGGATCGGAGCCTGACGCATCGACGCGGGAGGTAACGCCGGAAATGCTGAACGCGACACCGCCCGGCTGTTCAACAGCCCAGAAGGGCGCATGCCGCACCAGCGCGTGGCCACCCGAGACCCAAAAGGCCGCAAAGGCAGCGCTGAGGCCGGCAATCCAGAAGATCGGCCCGCCGCGCGACGCCAGCGGACGCTCCGCGGCGGCTTCGGCCTTGCGCAGCATGTCCATGCCTTCGATCGATGGCGTGTCGATCACGCGCGAAGGCGGGGGTGAAGGATCGACATCAGGGGCAGTGCGGGGCAGGACTTCGTAGTCGGCTTCGACAATGTCACTGGCTGGACCACGCATGACGCGTTCCGGCATGACGGCCATATCCGCCATGATTTCGCCGGAAACCGGGCGCGCGGTTCGATCCTCAGCCATCATGGCCAGCACTACACCACTTGTTCGCTCTTCGTTTCTTTTGCGTAAATGGAAATGGTTAACGCTTCCCCACCGGAACCTCTGTGACGAACCGAAAAACACCGAAAATTAACCAAGGGTTAACCATGCCGGCCGATGGTCTTTCCCAGGAAAAGGCTGGCGTTTCGCCACCGCAAGTTTCAGGTCGTCGAACGTGATCCGCTTCGAAAATGTCGGCCTCCGCTATGGCATGGGTCCGGAAATCCTCCGCGACATTTCCCTGCACATACCGGAGCGTTCCTTCCAGTTCCTGAGCGGGCCTTCGGGCGCCGGCAAGACGACGCTGCTGCGGCTTTTGTTCATGTCGCTCAAGCCGACACGCGGGCTGATCACCATTTTCGGCAAGGACCGCTCGCGCATCTCGCGCGCCGAACTGCCGCATCTCAGGCGCCGCATCGGCGTGGTGTTCCAGGATTTTCGGCTGCTCGACCACATGACGACCTACGAGAATGTGGCCTTGCCGCTGCGCGTGCGCGGGCGCGAGGAGATGAGCTACCGCACCGACGTCACCGAATTGCTGAAATGGGTCGGCCTTGGCGAACGCATGCATGTGCTGCCGCCGGTGCTGTCGGGTGGCGAGAAGCAGCGGGCCGCCATCGCCAGGGCGCTGATCGAGCAGCCCGAGATCCTGCTGGCCGACGAGCCGACCGGCAATGTCGACCCGCCATTGGCGCGACGCCTGCTCAGGCTGTTTATCGAACTCAACCGTCTCGGCACCGCCGTGGTGATCGCAACGCACGACCTCGGCCTGATGGAGCAGGTCGACGCTCGGCGCATGATCCTGGCCGGCGGAAGGCTGGATATCTATGACTGACCTTCCCGCCGAACATCTCCAGGACCGGGGCATCGAAGAGGCCGGGATAAAACCCCGCGCCCAGCGCAAGATGGCGCCGATCGTGCCGGCGCAGAACATCGCCGGCCGGGCGCTGCTGCTGGTCATCGCCATCATGACGTTCCTCACCTGCCTGACCTTCGGCGCGGTGACGCTGGTGCGCGACACCGCCTCGGTCTGGGAGAACCAGATTTCGCGCGAGGCGACGATCCAGATCAAGCCGGTCGAGGGTCTCGACATGGAGGCAGCCCTTGCCCAGGCCTCCGGGATCGCCGGCGAATTCCCGGGCGTCAAGGCCACAAGGATCATCGACCGCGACGCCACGGCACGGCTTTTGGAGCCGTGGCTGGGCACGGGTCTCAACATCGATGAACTGCCGGTGCCGCGTCTGGTCATCGTCACCATCGACGAGAACAACCCACCCGACTTCGCCGCCATGCGCGCGGCGATCACGCCGAAGCTGCCGAGTGCGTCCCTCGACGACCATCGCACCTGGGTCGATCGTCTGGTGGCCATGGCCCGCACCACGGTGACCATCGGCATCGCCGTGCTGGCACTGATGCTGTCGGCAACCGTGCTAACCGTGGTGTTCGCCACGCGCGGCGCCATGGCCGGCAATGGCCACATCATCGAGGTGCTGCATTTCGTCGGCGCCGAGGCGCGCTTCATCGCCCGCGAATTCCGCCAGCATTTCCTGGTCACCGGCATGAAGGGCGCGGCCGCCGGCGGTGCGGCGGCGATACTTGTCTTCATCGTCTTCTCATGGTGGTCGTCGCGCAACATGGCGACGCCGCAGGCGGACCAGGCGACTGCCCTGTTCGGCAATTTCGCCATCGGTTCGGCAGGCTATTTCGGCGTCGCCCTGATGGTGCTGATCATCGGCGCGCTGACGGCGGCAACCTCCCATGTCACCGTCGTTGCCTATCTCAGCGACATCGATGTTCGCCAGCCGGACGGCGGCTAATGCATGCTGGCCGAAATGGAAACCGGTTTTGAGACGACGACTTGCGCAAAAGGATCGATCACGGATGAAAACCTGCCGTAACGCAAAGTGCGATTTCGACCTACCAAAGGCCGCAATTCGGGGTTAACCATGAGATGATGGACGCGAGGGACTCGATCGATACGGCTGGACGCATGCCAGTTCTGGTCATGCCTTCGCGTGGTTTTGGCAAATTTGGCCGGCTAAATTCCATTATCCGTGTCTGCGCCTTTTCCCTGCTCGGGCTGATGGCGGTTTTTGTCGGCGGCTTTGCTCTGTTTGCCAATACCGTCAGTCATCTGACGACGCCTGCCAATCCGGCGAAGGCCGATGCCATCATCGTCTTGACCGGCGGCCAATCGCGTCTTGATGCGGCGATCAACCTGCTTGCGTCGGGCAAGGGCGAGCGGTTGCTGATCAGCGGCGTGCATCCATCCGCCAGCCGCCGCCAGCTTCAGGCCGCGACCGGCGGCGACAAGAAACTGTTTTCCTGTTGCGTCGACATCGACCGCGCCGCGCTCGACACGATCGGCAATGCCGAGGAGAGCGCCAAATGGGTGGAGGACCACGCCTATGGCACCGTGATCCTCGTCACCAACAACTATCACATGCCGCGCAGCCTGCTGGAGATGGGCAGGCTCTTGCATGGCGCCAAGCTTGAGCCCTATCCGGTGGTCAACACCAATCTCGACAATGGCGGCTGGCTGACCAAGCCGCGGGCATTGCGCGTGCTGTTCACCGAATACAACAAGTATCTGCTGGCGCTGGCACGCGGCATCGTGCCGGTGAAGCCAACGCCTGACGGCATCGCGTTGGCCGAGGCAACGCCGGGCAACTGAGCCACAGTCCGGCTTGCGGACAGTATCATTTCCTGACTGTGGTGCCCCTAAGCTCCGCGCAAACGCGCGATCTCCTGTTCGAGCCATTCGATACGCTTGTCCCGCTCGGCCAGCGCCGCGGCGACGTCGGCCGCTTCGAAACGTTGCGGGATGTGCTGCGGGCAATTGGCATCCCAGGCCGAGACGGTGAACAGGATGATCTGTTCGGGCCTGGCCTTGTAGTCTTCCGGCATCAGCTTCGCCATCAGTTCCGCGTCGTCCTCGACCACGCGCGCTTTGCCCCAGATCTTGATGCGCTGCCGGTGCGCATAGTCGATCAGGAACAGGAAGGCGCGCGGGTTGTCGGCCAGATTGCCCTGGGTGATGAATTGCCGGTTGCCGGCGAAGTCCGCGAAGCCGATCGTCCGCTCGTCGAGCACCTTGAGGAAGCCGGCCGGCCCGCCTCGATGCTGGATGTAGGGCTGGCCCTCGCCATTGGCCGTCGAGAGGAAAACGCTGGTCTGCGCCTCGATGAAGGCGGCGAGATCGGGCGTGATATCAGCCTGCCAGCCGCCGCGCTCCTCGACACGAGCATAGGCCTCGCGGGAGCCCTTGCGGGCCTGGATCGCCTTGACGGTCGGTGTAAAGGCGACGTCGCTGGTGAAAGCATGGGCGTTCATGAAGCCTCCTTCTGGCAAAGCCTCGAACCATAATCCGCTCTAAATAGAACCTTCCATCTTTCGGATGCAGATGGCATATCTGCAATCTATCCTTCCATTTTCCGGAAGACCTATGGATCGTTTCGAAGCCATGTCGCTTTTCGTCGCCGCCGCGGAGACCGGGAGCCTTTCGGCCGCGGGGCGCCATTTCGGCATGCCACTCGCAACGGTCAGCCGCAAGGTCTCCGATCTGGAGCGGCACCTGAACACGCGTCTCCTGAACCGCTCGACGCGGCGGCTGACGCTGACCGATGCCGGCCAAGCCTATCTCGCCGCCTGCCGCCGCATCCTGGGCGAGGTCGGCGAGGCCGAGCGTGCCGCCGCCGGCGAATACAGCACGCCGACCGGCGAATTGATCGTCACCGCGCCGATCGTCTTTGGCCGCCTGCACGTGTTGCCGGTCGTCACCGGTTTCCTCGCAGCCTACCCCGACGTGGACATCCGCCTGACATTTGCGGACCGGATAACCCAGTTGATCGAGGAACATATCGATCTCGCCATCCGCATCGGCCAGCTTCCCGATTCAAGCCTGGTCGCCATCCGCGTCGGCTCGATCCGTCGCGTCGTCTGCGCGAGCCCGGCCTATCTGGCCGAACGCGGTACACCGAAGACGCCGAACGATCTTGCCGCGCACAACTGCATAGCCTTCGAGGGGCTGACCTCTCCCGCCACTTGGACTTTTGCCGCAGGCAAGACCGAACGCGCTGTCCCAATCCGCTCCAGGCTTCGGGTCAACACCGCGGAAGCGGCGATCGATGCCGCGATTGCCGGTGTCGGCGTGACAAGGGTGCTTTCCTACCAGATCGCCGCCGCGGTCCGCTCGGGCACGCTCTGCCCGGTTCTGGAGGCGTTCGAGCCGCAGCCATGGCCGGTGAACCTCGTGCATGCCGGCCAGGGCCTTCTGCCGGTGAAGCTGCGCGCCTTCCTCGATTTCGCGGCCCCACGTCTCAAGGACCGCCTGGCGCAAGCGACGTGGTAGACTGGGAGAAGGAGCGGCCTCCGGCTCATTGCCGGCCGGATCAATCTCCGCCCATTGCGCCGTTTCCTTTTTGCCCGCGCTTGGTGTAACCAACACACACCTCCTCACCGGGCACTTCCCACATGCTCTATATCCGCTCGCTGGCGTTCAACCTCGTCTTCTACGTCAATTTGATCGTCCAGATGATCCTCTGGACGCCCTACTATTTTCTGTCGCCTCGCCACCGCGCCTGGTTCGTGCCGAAATTCTGGTCGCGCACCTCGATGTGGCTCTACGACAAGATCGCCGGCACCGGAAACGACATCACCGGGCTGGAAAACCTGCCCGAGGGCTCCTTCATCCTGGCGCCCAAGCACCAGTCCTTCTGGGACGCGATTGCCTTCTTCCCCTTCCTCAAGGATCCGCTCTACATCCTCAAGCGCGAGCTGACCTGGATCCCCTTCTTCGGCTGGTACATCATGAAGATGCGGATGATCCCGGTCGACCGCGGCAGCCGCTCGAAAGCGCTGAAGGCGGTGGTCAACGCCACCAGGCAGGAGATGGCACGCAACCCGCGCCAGCTGATCATCTATCCCGAGGGCACGCGCCGGGCGCCGGGCGACGAACCGGCCTATAAATACGGCATCGTCGAGCTCTATGCGCAGCTTGGCGTGCCAGTGGTGCCGGTCGCTCATGTCGCCGGCCTCTATTGGCCTCGCCGGAAATTCATGCGCTATCCCGGCACGATCAAGGCCCGCTTCCTGCCACCGATCCCGCCCGGACTGGATAAGGAGGCATTCATGGAACGGCTGATCGGAGAGACGGAAGCCGCTTGCGACCAGCTGCTCGTCGACGCCTCACGCTCGCCAGACCCGCCGCCCATGCCGCCGACGGCGGTGAAGCGGCTGGCTGAACTGGGCGCGGCCGCGAAAAAGAAAGCCTGATTCAGGTTTTTCGGCTGAAATGGATTGACCTCAGGAAAACGCAGCCAGCGCCGTGGTTAAGACCAGCGTCGCCGCGAAGATCAAATTGATGATCCGCGAGGCGCGCGGCCTGCGCAGGAAGCGCGCAAACGCTGCCCCCGCGAGAAGCCACAGGATATGGATGACGACGATCATCAAGGCCAGGACCGCCAGTTTGAGCCGCGTGTCGAGGTCGGACGACGGCGTACCGGCGAACACGGCGGCAATCGCCACATAGGCTTTTGGGTTGGCGATGGCCAGCAGGAACCCGCCCAGGAAGGTGGGAAGCGCGGCCCCGACGGCGCGCGCCGCCACGGGTGGGGCCATTGCGATCTTGAAGGCAAGGTAGAGAATGTAGGCCGCTGACGCCGCGGCCAGCAGCGGCGTGAGTTTCGGCACGGAGGCGAGCACTGCCATGACGCCCGTCGTCACCACCAAAAGCACGGCGATGGTGCCAAGAACGACGCCGCAGGTGTAGCGGAGCGAGTGGCGCAGGCCGAAGGCGGCCGCGACAGCGGCGACGCTTATCGTTGCCGGTCCCGGACTGCCCATGACGACCGTCGATGCCAGGACAAGCGCGAGCAAGTGCTGCCATAGTTCCGGATTGGATACGATCTGCTCGGCCACCTGCCGTCCCCGCATCTTGCGACGATGCAGGGACGGTATGGCAGGGCCGCGCCGGATGTCTTGAACGATCGTGCATCCCAGCCGGGATGCCTAAATTTAGCGCTGGAATGTCAAGGAGGACAAGCAGCTTGAGATTTGGGCTACGCGCTCGCTTTGTCGAGTTCGGCCATGTCGTCCGGTCCGAGCTTCAACGATGCCGCGCGTACCAGGCTGTCGACCTGGTCGAGCGTCGTGGCGCTGGCGATCGGGGCGGTCACGCCGGGTCGCGCTATCACCCAGGCGAGCGCCACTTCCGCCTGTTTGGCCGAATGCCGGGCCGATACCGCATCGAGGGCGGCCAGGATGCGCATGCCGCGCGCATTGAGATAATCCTTGACGCCGCCGCCCCGCGCGCTTTTGCCGAGATCGGCTTCGCTGCGGTACTTGCCGCTCAGGAACCCCTTGGCGAGGCTGAAATAGGTGATGACGCCAATATTCTCGGCAACGCACAAATCGCGCAGAGCCCCGTCGAACGACGAGCGGTCGTAGAGATTGTATTCAGGCTGCAGCACCGCGTAGCGCGGCAGGCCGCGCAGGCTTGCCACATCGAGCGCGGCGCGCAACTGGCCGGCATCGAGGTTGGAAGCGCCGGCGTAGCGGATCTTGCCCTTGGCCAGCAGCTTCTGATAGGCGCCGAGCGTCTCCTCATAGGGCGTGGCCGGGTCCGGCCAGTGCGACAGATAGAGATCGACGACATCGGTCTGCAGCCGCTTCAGCGACGCGTCTATGGCTTTTTCGATATAGGCGGCGGAAAGGTCCTTTTTGCCTTGCCCCATATCCGATCCGACCTTGGTGATCACCACGACCTTGTCGCGATTGCCGCGGCTCTTCATCCATTTGCCGATGATGGTCTCGGATTCGCCGCCCTTGTTGCCGGCAATCCAGCGCGAATAGGAATCGGCGGTGTCGATGGCGTTGAGGCCGGCGTCGACGAACCGGTCGAGTAGGTCGAAGGAGGTTTTCTCGTCGGCGGTCCAGCCGAAGACATTGCCGCCCAGAACCAGCGGCGCGATGGAAAGGTCGGTTTGACCGAGACGACGTTTCTGCAAGGCTGATCTCCATGAGGATGGAAAGGGCGGGCGAGGAACCCCTTGACGGGTCTAACCTAAGTCGCATCGCGGCAACGTCAAAGGCCAGGCCGTCCTTTACACCCCACCAGCACTTCACAAAGGCGCGACCTGTCGCGCCACCTCCTCCAGCCAATGGTCACGGATGCCCAGCGCCTCGAGATGCTCCAGCGTGTTCGAGACATAGTCCTCGTTCTTTCCCGACCGGCCGACGGCGCCGCGAACCACGCGCGCCGCGTCCGCTTCATCCAGCGCGCCGGCATATTGCTCATGGTCGCGGTCGACGACATAGGCGACCGCCTCGACCGTCTTGCCAGCGCCTGTGTCACCGTCGTCGAGGCGGACCCGCAGCATGCGCTCGAGATAGACACTGGTGACCAGCTCACGCTCACGCAGATAGGCGATGACTTCGTCGCGCAGATCGCCGGGGACGCGAAAAGCCAGTCCGACGCAGGAGCCGCCGCGGTCGAGGCCGAGCACCAGACCGGGCCGCTCGCGCGTGCCGCGATGCACATAGGAATAGACGCAGAGCGACCGGCGATAGCCGTGCAGGCGCGCGCGCCGCGTCTCGACATGCGCAAATCCCGGCCGCCAGATCAGTGAACCATAGCCAAAAACCCAAAAATCGCCCATATCGCCAAGCCTGACTGCACGCCGCACCGGAAGCGGTGTCTTTTCAATCGTCTCCGTCTATCTCTGTTGCCGGAAGCGATTCCTGCAACACGCGTTAACGAGAGCCGCAGCATGACGTCAAGTGAAGAGCGCCCGCCGGATTTTCGCCGCCGCCTCTTCTGGCTTGCCGCCATCCTCGCCGTGCTGTTCGGCATCTATAGCGCCGGCTGGTTCTACCTGGCCGACAAGGTCAGGAGCGAAACCGACAAAGCCATCACCGAGCTCAACGGCAATGGCATCGAGGCTGACTGCGCCAATCTCACGGTCAGCGGCTATCCGCTGAGCTTTGCCATTTCCTGTGACAATCTGGCCTATCAGGACGACACCAGGAACGTCGCCGTTTCGAGCGGCAGCCTCAACGCCGTCACGCAGATCACACGGATTCTGTCGCCGTTTGCCCAATTGCGCGGGCCACTCAGGACCTCCTTCCCCGGAATGGCGCCGCTGTGGATCGACTGGGACAATCTGCGAGCGAGCGCAAAACTGTCCTGGCCCTTGCCGCGGCGCGTTTCGCTGGAGGCCGAGGGCCTGTCCGGCCAGACTGACCCGGCCGACGGCAACGACCCGGCCGAATTGTTCAGCGCAGGCACCGTGGCCGGGCAACTCAGTCCGAATGGCCAGGACATCGGCTATGTCGGGAGTTTTACCGATCTCGAAATCGACCCGGATGCCATCGACGGGCGCGTGCTGCCGCCACTCGACGGCAGCGGCGACGTGACCCTGAAAAACGGCGTGGCGCTGATCAAGACGCAAGCCAGGAGCCTGCGTGGCCAGGCGATCGACATCACCAAGCTCGACCTGTCATCGGGAACCGCGCGCGTCACCATTTCCGGACCGATATCGGTCAACACCGACGGCCTGATCGACGCCAACCTGATGATCAAGCTGAACGACCCGAAAGCCGTGGCGGCAATCCTCGGCGCGGCCATCCCGGAGCAGAAGAGCCAGATTGAAACCGGCTTTGCCGGACTGGCCCTGCTCGGCAACGAGCCGTCGATGCCACTCAGGATCGTCAAGGGCAAAGCCTCGCTCGGGTTCATCCCGCTGGGCAAGATCAAGCCGGTCGATTGACCCCATGAAAAAACCGGTCAGGCTCCTCAGCGTTGGCGCGTTTACCCAAGACACCATCCTTCGTGTAGAGACGCTTCCCGTGCACCAGGGCAAGTTCATAGCCACCGACGGTGTGCAGATCGCCTCGGGCATGGCGACAAGTGCCGCCTGCGCCGCGCGACGCCTCGGCGCGGCGGTATCCCTTTGGGCGAGCGCCGGAGACGACGCCATCGGCGACCGGCTGGTCGCCGAGATCGAGGCAGAAGGCGTCGATTGCAGCCTTGTCCGGCGCGTTCCCGGCGCGCGATCGGCGCTGGCGGCCATTCTGGTGGATGCCCATGGCGAGCGTATCATTGTCCCTTACTACGACGGTCGCGCGCAGGCCGATCCCGAGGTTTTGCCGATAGCTGACCTCTCGGCATTCGACGCCGTGCTGGTCGATGTACGCTGGCCGGGCGCTGCCGCCCTGGCGCTGGCGGCGGCGCGCACCATCGGCCGCCCGGCGATACTGGACGCCGACACCGCGCCGCTCGAGGTACTGGAGCATTTGCTGCCGCTGGCCTCGTACATTGTCGCTTCGGAATCGGCGGCGCGCATCGTCTGCGGCCAGGCCTTGGACCCGGAGACCGCCTGCGCCGAGTTCGCCTGGCGCACCGATGCCTTCGTCGCTGTGACGGGCGGCGCGGCGGGAAGCTGGTGGTTCGACCGCCCGGCGCAATCCGTGCGCCATGTCGCCGCGCCGCGGATCAAGGCGGTGGACACTTTGGCCGCTGGCGACGTGTTTCACGGCGCCTTTGCCGTCGCGTTGGCGGAAGCCATGCCGGTCGAGCAGGCCCTGCGCTTTGCCAGCGCCGCCGCCGCGCTCAAATGCCTGCGCTTCGGCGGCAGGCTGGGCGCGCCGGACCGGGCCGAGACGCTGGCGATGGTCGAAGCGATCTGGCCTGCCGCCGACCATGGGAAAGGAAGTTGAGATTCAGGTCAGGCCGAGTCGAAAATGGTTGGTGCCGAGAACCGGAGCGGAGCGTACTTTTGGGTACGTGAGCACCGGAAGCGCAGGGACCGGCCATTTGCAGACCGGCCTCACCTGAATATCAGCTTCCTTTGGGATGTTCGACCGCCTGCCGTCCGAAATCCGGCGCGTCAATGTCCTGGCCGGCCTCGATGATCGAGCGGCGCACGGCGCGGGTGCGGGTGAACAGGTCGAACAGTTTCTCGCCGTCACCCCAGCGGATGGCCCGCTGCAACGAGGAAAGGTCTTCCGAGAATCGCGCCAGCATTTCGAGGATGGCGTCCTTGTTGTGCAGGCAGACGTCCCGCCACATGGTCGGGTCGGAAGCAGCGAGACGGGTGAAATCGCGAAAGCCCGAGGCCGAATATTTGATGACTTCGGACTTGGTCACCGACTGCAGGTCGTCGGCGGTGCCGACGATGTTGTAGGCGATGATGTGCGGCAGATGCGAGACGATGGCCAGCGTCATGTCGTGATGCTGCGGATCCATCGTGTCGATGTTGGATCCGCAGCGGCGCCAGAACTCCGAGAGCTTTTCCAAGGCCGCGGGGTCGGTGCCGGGCAGCGGCGTGAAGATACACCAGCGGTTTTCGAACAGCTCGGCGAAGCCGGCGTCCGGCCCCGACTTTTCGGTGCCGGCCAGCGGGTGGCCGGGGATGAAATGCACGCCGTCGGGCACATGCGGCTCGATCTGTGCGATGACCGACGCCTTGGTGGAACCCACATCGGTGAGGATGGCGCCCTTCTTCAGCGCCGGCGCGATCTCCTCCGCCACTTCGCCCGAGGAACCGACCGGCACCGAGACGATGACCAGATCGGCATCGCGGACCGCTTCCCTGGCATCCATGGTGTAGGAGGAGCCGAGGTCCAGTTGCCTGGCTCGCGCCAGCGTGGTTTCGCTGCGCGTCGCGATGGCGACATGCCGGGCTAGGCCCTCGCGGCGGATGACGCGGGCCAGCGACGAGCCGATCAGGCCGATGCCGACCAGCGCGATCTTATCGAACATCGGTGATGTCATTGTCTCAGCTTTTCAGGAATGTCGTGAGTGCGGCGACAACGCCGCGATTGGCCTCTTCGGTGCCGATGCTCATGCGCAGTGCATTCGGGAAGCCATAGCCGGACACGCGCCGCAATATGTAGCCGCGTGCGGAGAGGTAATCGTCCGCAGCTGCCGCTGAATGTTTTTTGTCCTCGGGAAAATGGATGAGGACGAAATTGCCGACGCTCGGCGTCACCCGCAGCCCGAGCGTCGTCAGTTCCTCGCTCAGCCAGGCGAGCCAGGTTTCGTTATGCGCGACGCTGCGCTCGACATGGGCGCGGTCGCGGATCGCGGCAATGCCGGCCTCGATCGCCGTCGCGTTGACGTTGAAGGGACCGCGAATGCGGTTGATCGCATCGACGATGTGCATGGGGCCGTACATCCAGCCGATCCGCGCGCCGCCAAGCCCGAGCTTGGAGAAGGTGCGGGTCATGACCACGTTCTCGGCTCCGCCGACCAGCTCGATGCCGGCTTCATAATCGTTGCGGCGCACATATTCGGCGTAAGCCGCATCCAGCACCAGAAGCACGTTTCTTGGCAGCCCGGCATGCAGCCGGCGCACCTCCTGGAACGGCAAATAGGTGCCGGTAGGGTTGTTGGGATTGGCGAGGAAAACGATCCTGGTACGCGGTGTGACGGCCGCCAATATCGCATCCACGTCGGCGCGCTCGTCGGTCTCCTTGACCGACACCGGGACAGCACCTGCCGACTGGATGTAGATCTTGTAGACCATGAAGGCGTGTTCGGTGAAAATGGCTTCGTCGCCCGGCGCCAGATAGGTCTGCGCCAGCAGGCCCAGTATCTCGTCGGAACCATTGGAACAGATGATGTTTGCCGCATTCAGGCCGTGCACCTCGGCGATCGCCTCGCGCAGGCGCCTGGCGGTGCCGTCGGGATAGATGTCGAGCCTGGCTGCGACGTCGCGCGCGGCCTCGATCGCCTTCGGCGAGGGACCGAGCGGGTTTTCGTTCGACGACAATTTGTGGACTTTCGCCACGCCGGCCGGCGCCGTGCTCTTGCCCGGCACATAGGCTTCGATGTCCATGATCCCCGCGCGGGGCGTTGGCCGTGCCTGATCCGGTCTCTGGTTCATGTCGCGAAATCCGTCGAGAGTGCTTCCGTCCGGAAGCCGCAGCGGAAATACAAGCCATGGCCCGGAATGTCGAGAGGCGGCAAATCATGGGTGGCCGTTGACGCCGGCGCGCGCCGGCTCTAGAAGAGAGCGAACTTCCGTGGTGATTTGGCCGGTCGGCTTGCAGCCACGTTAAACAACTCGCTAAAGGGCCGTTTGCATCCTGTAACCGGCTTTGCGATGGCGTTGCCGGTTTTTTGTTGTCCGCGGCCGGCCGGACGACCGCATCGGCGCGAGAATCGCAAGCGATCTTCGCAAAGCCGATACGAGTATAAGAGGATGTGATGGCCGCTCTGCGCGCTCGAAAAACCAACAATGAGGCCGACCAGCCGTCGAGCCCGGTGTTGCGTTTTGGCGCCGACAAGCCGCTCAAGCTCGACGCCGGCACGCTGCTGTCGCCGTTCCAGATCGCCTACCAGACCTACGGCACCCTCAATGACGCCCGCTCCAACGCCATCCTCGTCTGCCACGCCCTGACCGGCGACCAGCATGTCGCCAACACCAATCCGGTGACCGGCAAGCCCGGCTGGTGGGAGGTGCTGATCGGCCCCGGCAGGATCATCGACACCAACCGCTTCTTCGTCATCTGCTCCAACGTCATCGGCGGCTGCCTCGGCTCCACCGGTCCCGCCTCGATCAATCCCGCCACCGGCAAGCCCTACGGTCTCGATCTGCCGGTCATCACCATCCGCGACATGGTGCGGGCGCAGCTCATGCTGATCGACCATTTCGGCATCGAAAAACTGTTCTGCGTGCTTGGCGGCTCGATGGGCGGCATGCAGGTGCTGCAATGGGCGTCGAGCTACCCGGAACGCGTTTTCTCGGCGCTGCCGATTGCCACCGGCGCCCGCCATTCCTCGCAGAACATCGCCTTCCACGAGGTCGGCAGGCAAGCTGTCATGGCCGACCCCGACTGGCATGGCGGCAAATATTTCGAGCTTGGCAAGCGGCCTGAAAAGGGGCTGGCGGTGGCGCGCATGGCCGCCCACATCACCTATCTGTCGGAGGCGGCCCTGCATCGGAAATTCGGCCGCAACCTTCAGGACCGCGAAGCGCTCACCTTCGGTTTCGACGCCGATTTCCAGATCGAAAGCTACCTGCGCCATCAGGGCATGACCTTCGTCGACCGTTTCGACGCCAATTCCTATCTCTACATGACCCGTTCGATGGACTATTTCGACCTTGCCGCCGACCATGGCGGACGGCTGGCCGACGCCTTCGCCGGCACCAGGACCCGCTTTTGCCTGGTCTCCTTCACCAGCGACTGGCTGTTTCCGACCGAGGAAAGCCGCTCGGTCGTCCATGCGCTGAACGCGGCCGGCGCCTCGGTCTCCTTCGTCGAAATCGAGACCGACCGCGGCCACGACGCCTTCCTGCTCGACGAGCCGGAGCTGTTCGCCGCCATCAACGGCTTCATCGCCTCGGCCGCGCGCGCAAGAGGGCTCAGCGCATGACCCCGAAAAGTTGCAGACTTTTCGGAACTGGATCATGCGCCGCACAGGAGGCAGCCCTGTGAGCGTCAATCGCGCCCAGCGCGTCGACCTCGAAGTCGTCGCCGATCTCATCCCGCCGCGGTCGCGGGTGCTGGATGTCGGCTCCGGTGACGGCCTGCTGCTCGAATTGCTGCAGGACACCAAGCAGGTCGACGGCCGCGGGATGGAATTGTCGCAGCGCGGCGTCAACGAATGCGTGGCGCGCGGCCTCTCCGTCATCCAGGGCGACGCCGACAAGGATCTCGAATTCTATCCCGACAAGGGGTTTGATTTCGTCGTCCTGTCGCAGACGCTGCAGGCGACCCGCAACCCCAAGCTGGTGCTCGACGAACTGCTCCGGATCGGCAACCGCGCCGTCGTCTCCTTCCCCAATTTCGGCCACTGGCGGGTGCGCCTCTCGCTGTTCGTCCACGGACGGATGCCGGTGAACGACGACCTGCCCTACTCCTGGTACGACACGCCCAACATCCATTTCTGCACCATTCGCGACTTCGTCAATCTGTGCGACGAGCTCGGCGCCACCGTCGAAAAGGCGACCGCGCTCGACGGCAACGGCCAGAAGATCGGCCTCTCCATGCCGTGGTGGTTCTGGAATTTCTTCGGCCAGCAGGCGGTGTTCCTGCTGAAGCGATGAACGTCGCGCCTAGCGGTACGTCTACTTCAGGACATCCGTTGCCTTGTGCGGATGTTCGACGCCATCGACGAACACCACGTCGGCTCGGGAATTGTCCGTGCGCAAGGCCAGTATCGCCTGGTAGGCCGGCGAATTGTACCAGCCGCGCACATGGTCCCTGTCGGGGAATTCGATGATGATGAGGTGGCCCGGCCACTCGTTCTCGATCACCTCCACATCGCCGCCATGAACCAGAAAACGGCCGCCAAAGGGCTTTAGCGTGGCGTCGATCCTGTGCAGATATTCGACGATCCCGGGCCCCATCGTGGCCTGGCGCATATGGGCGACGGCGTAAGCGGTCATGACGAACTCCCTTGTCGATCGAAGCCAAACAGCAGGCTTCATGCAGGGGAGTTTGCCGACGCGCCGGACGCTGGTCGATTACCTCAAAGGTCATGAAAATGTACCTCCAAGGTCATGAAACGCACACCCGAGGTCACGGAATGCATATCGGCCGAGGGTGGCGCCGTTGAGCGACGCGTTGTAAATTCGCCACATCGGATCGACCATCGTTCACATTGGCGTGACACCGGTGCTTCTTTTTTGTACGGTCAGCCGAACGCGACCTGGGACGGGCATGGAAGGCGAGTACAAATCCATTCGGTTGTCGTGGAACGCGCCGAGGCGACATGCCTAAGACGATGAATCCCGCTCCGCTCATCACAGTGATAACGCCGACCCACAACCGGCGCAGCAAGGTCTTGCGCGCAGTCGAGAGCGTGCTGGCGCAGAACTTCACCCGCTTCGAGCACATTGTCGTCGACGACGGCTCGACCGACGGCACCGAAGCCGCGCTTGCCGCCATCCCCGATCCCCGTCTGATCTATGTCGGCGCGAAATGGCGGGGCGCCAATGCCGCCCGCAATGCCGGCATCGAGCGCGCGCGGGCGCCGATTGTCACCTTCCTTGATTCCGACGACGTCTATCTGCCGAACCGGCTGGAGCGGACGCTTGCCTGGTTCGAGGAGAATCCAGGGCTCGAAATCCTGATCAGCTCGTTCGTGTCCACGAAAGGCGGGCGCAGCACCAATTGCATCAACCGCGACGCGTTCCTGAGCCGGGACACGCTGGAACGGGCATTGGTGGCGCAAACGATTTTCATTGCAGGGTCGGCGATTACCGCCCGGCGCGAGGCCTTGCTGGCGATCGGCGGCTATGACAGCGACATAGCCCGGATGCAGGATCGCGAATTGCTGTTGCGCCTGGCCCGCCGCAGTGGCGCGCAACTGTCCGAAGACGTCGACTGGAAAAAGTACAATTCGGAGAATTCGATCTCGGGTCAGCGCGACGGCTATGTCGAAGCCTATGCGAACCTGATCTGCAAGCATCCCTACATCATCGACCGCTATCCCGACATTCCGCCCTACATGATCGCGCGCCAGATCATCGCCGACACGATGAAGGGCCGGATTTCTCAGGCATTTGCCGGCTATCTGGCCAACCGCTCGTCGAAAGCGCTCGGTTACTCCTTGCCGCAGTTGCTGCGCGGCTATGTCGGCGGCCGGCGCTGGCGGCGCGATCTCTACGACGAGTTCCGCAGCAAATACGGCGCGCGACCGGCCTAGCGCATGACTCCGAAAATCGGAATCGATTTTCGGAAAGGATCATGCGCAAAGTTAAAGTGCTACAGCGTCCTTTGCGCGTCCAATAGGACGCGCGGCGCTGTAGTGCATGTCGCCCAAAAGTGCGTAGCGGTTTTGGGATAACGACTTGCATAAATGCAGAACTTCACTGCGAATTCTCACCGGTCGAGTTCCGGAAAAAACGGATCGGAGAAAAAGCGCCTGTCGCGCTCGCCCTGCAGGCAGTCGATCGGCGCCGCCGCATCGATCCGGACCGGCCGGGGATCGGCCCCAGGGTCGCCGCTGACCTCAAGGATCAGCTTGCGGCGTATGGCTGTCGTGAATTCGGACACCGCGTAGATCGGCAGCACGAAGGAACCCGGTCCGCCCGTCACGCATTCGGCATAGTATTGGTCGAGATGGCTGAAGGTCGGCGACGGGCTGATCAGGATCGGCAGGCCGTTGATGACGATGCCCTTCGCCAGCGCGGCGTCGCGCGTCATGGTGACCGGTAGCCCGATATTGTTCGGGCCATCGCCAGAAATATCGATGACGCTGCGCGCCGCTTCGAAGGCTGTTCCCTCCAACAGCTCCGTGCCGAAGGCGAGCGCGCCGGAGATCGAGGTGGCGCGAAAGCTCCTGAACGGGCGGGCCTCGATCCTGTCGGCGAAAGCGTTGGCGCTCTCGGCATCGTCGATGACCTGCCAGGCAATGACCGCATCGTCGCGGACGGTGCCTGCCCATTCGAAATAGGCCAGCGCGACGCGGCCGGTGGCGCCCGAGCGCACCGCCTTGATGAAGTCGGGGTGGCGCAACGCCTCGACATAGCCGGCGCGCTGCAGGGCGAACTCATTTTCATCCATCGACTGCGAAATGTCGACCGCCAGCACCAGTTCGACGTCCACGTCAATCCCATTGGCCGGTGCGGCCAGAGGGGTGGCGACAGGCGCTGCCTGGGCGCAGGCAAGGCAGGCAAGCAGGCTGATCGCGTCGAGCATGATCTGAAGCCTCGCAGGCTTTGCAACGATGCCTACAATTTCCCCTGCGATCGCGGCGAAATAAAGCTGGGCTGGATGAAACCGGCTACTTCTTCCTCCGGCGCACAGCAACGGCCGGCGGCGGCTCGATCGCCCCGGCCCTGACACTGGCTGGCTTGAGGGCTGGGCGGCCGGCATCCTTCACGATCGTCAGCGAGCGCGGAAAGAACTGGATGTTGTGCTGGCCGCGGCCGATGTTGAGGATGGCCGCACCGGCGAGACGTTTCTCCAGCATCGCCAGCACCCGTCTCAGCGTCGCGCCGTCGAATGTGTCCAGCGCCTCGTCGATGATCACCCATTTCGGCCGCCGCAAGGCGAGCCTGGCAAAGGCCAGCAGGCGCTGCTCGTCATCGCTGAGCTCATGTTCCCAGCGCGCGGAGCGGTCGAGCGAGGACGACAGGCGCTCGAGACCCACCTCGGCGAGCACCGCCGAGATCTCGGCATCGTCGACCTTGGCGGCGCCGCCCGTGTGGTTGAGCACCTCGCGCAGCGTGCCGAGCGGGAAATAGGGGGTGCGCGGAACGAAGGCGGGTATTTCCTTGGCAGGCATGCCGATCCGCCCGCTTCCCCACGGCCACAGGCCGGCGATGGCGCGGAAGAACAGCGTCTTGCCGGCGCGCGGATCGCCGGTGATCATGACGCGCTCGCCGGCGCCGATCTCGACATGCGGCTCGGCAAGCTTGGTGCATCCGTCGGGCGAGGCAATTTCGAGCTTCTCGAAGGTCAGGCGGCCCTCCGGGTTTTCGCCGAACTCGATGCGGCTTTCCGTGTCGTGGAGCACATCCGTTTCGCCAAGCGCGATGCGGAAGTCGGCGACGCGCATCAGCGTGGCGCGCCAATCGGCGATGGCGCCGATATTGTTGATGAACCAGCGCAGCGACGCATTGACCTGGTTGAAGGCGCCGACCGCCATCATCAGCCCGCCGAAGCTGATATCGCCGGCGAAATAGACCGGCGAAGCGACCAGGATGGGCGCGACGACGGTGATCCAGCCATAAGTATCGGTGACCCAGGACAGGTTGATCTGGGCATGATAGATCCGCCGCATCGCGCCTAGCACCGTGCCAAGGTCGAGTTCAAGCTGGCGTTTCGCATCGGCCTCGCCATGCGCGAGCGCTATGGCATCGATATTCTCGTTGACGCGGACCACCGAGGACCGCAGTTCCGCCTCGCGCGAATAGCGATCGCTGTTGAAACGGATGAGCGGCCGTCCGACCAGCCAGCTCAGCCAGGAGGCTATGCCGGCATAAAGGATGGCCGCCCAGACCATGTAGCCGGGGATCGCCAGCGAATGGCCGCCTATATGGAAGACGAAGCCGGAGGACAGCGTCCACAACACGCCGATGAAGGACGCGAGCAGGATGAAGGATTGCAGCAGCCCGACGCCGAGATCGGTCGAAAGATCGGAAAGATGCCCGACATCCTGCTGTATGCGCTGATCGGGATTGACGCCGATGGCGCCGGCATGGGTCAGCCGGAAGGCGCGCGCCGGCAGCATCCATTCGCCGATCAGGTCGACCGTCAGCGCCTCGCGCAGCTTCAGCCGGATCATCTGGTTGAGCCAGGTCTGGCCGACATTGAGCACCAACAGCGTCCCGGCTATTGCCGCAAAGACGAGAAGCTGATGCAGGAAGCCCTGCATGTCGCGCCGCGCCAGCGCGTCGTAGAACGGCTGGTTCCAGCGATTGAGCAGAACCTGCCCGACCGAGGTCGCCACGATGACGGCGACGATGCCGACAGAGAGCCAGAGCAGATATTTGCGCACCGGCGAAGCCGCCAGCGCCAGCTTGATCGTCGCGAGCTGGTCGCGCAGGCTGCTGGCCTCGACCGACGCGCGGGCCATGTCATCTGGATGATCAGCCATGAGTGATGTCCTGCATTCGGAAGCGGCACTGGAACCGGTCACGGGCATTGGCGGCCCGCGCCTTCAATCGGGCTGCAAACCCGCTTTCGACAGATAGTTAGGAAAAAGCGCAGGCCCGATCACGAAGGCGTCACCCTTGCAGGTGAAGACGCTCCGTCGGCGGCTTCGGACAGCCGCCCGAGCCTTGTGGCGCCATGCGGCGAGAAAACCGGCACGAAGACGCGGCGCGAAGCGCGCTGGGCGACCGGTACGCCCTGATAGAGCCGCTTCTGCGCCTCGACCACGATGACGCCGGAAAAGATCGGCCAGAACCGCCGGCCCGCGCGCTCCAGCACATTGTGGAACCGCATCATGAAGCGCCGCCGCGATGGCGGGAAGAACAGGGCGTCGGACCATGCCGCAGGGGTGAAATTTGTTTCGCGCAGCAATTCGGTGAGCTGGCCGCGCGAGAAGGGCCGGCCATTGCCGAACGGCGTGTGCTCGAAGCGGGCCCAGACGCCGCGCCGGTTGGGCACGACGATGACGACGCGCCCCGCGGGCGACAGCACCCGCCAGATCTCGTTCAGCGTCTCGCGCGGATTCTCCACATGTTCGAGCGAATGGACGAGCAGCATGCGGTCGATGCAGGAATCGACCAGCGGCAATTCCTCGTCGAAGACCAGCGCCGTCGCGCTCGGCCCCGTGACCGGCCAGACCACCGCGCCTTGCGTCGCCGGCATGAAGGCGAAGACACGCTCGGCATCGGTGCCGAACCGCTCCAGCCACGGCAAGGTATAGCCGAGGCCGACCAGCCGCTCGTTGGGCACGGTGGCCCATATCGAGGACAGCGCCATGGTGATCGAGCGCTCGGCGAGCCGCCCGAGCGTGGTCGAATAGAAGGAACGGAGGTCGACGATGTCGGAATGCATGCGCCGGACGGTAGCTTCGATGCCGCCCAAGTTCAACAAAAGGCGGATGACATCCGCGGGCAAGCGCCCTATGTCTTCGGCGACTGCATCGGCCGGAAAATCGGATCCGATTTTCGAAAAGCACGATGCAGCAGACAAAAGCGAGAGATGCGATGCCGGTTGAGATCGAACAATTCATGTGCCGCAGCGACAATTTCGGCGTGCTCGTGCATGACCCCAAAAGCGGCCAGACCGCGATCATCGATGCGCCCGAGGAGGCGCCGATCCTGGCCGCGATCGAACGCACCGGCTGGACGCCGACGATGATCCTGATCACCCACCACCATGCCGACCACGTCGAGGCCAATCTGGCGCTGAAGGAACGTTTCAAGCTGCGCATTATCGGGCCGAAGGCCGAGGAGGCAAAGATCCCCGGCATCGACGAGACCGTGGCCCAGGGCTCGGTCATCCGCCTCGGCGACGAAAAGATCGAGGTCATCGAGACGCCAGGCCACACGGCGGGCCATGTCTCCTATCATCTGCCGGCCTCGAAAGTGGCGTTCACCGCCGACACGCTGTTTGCGCTCGGCTGCGGCCGGCTGTTCGAATGCAAGCCGCCGGTGATGTATGAGTCGCTGAAGAAACTCGCCGCACTTCCGGCCGAAACAGTCGTCTATTGCGGCCATGAATACACGCTCGCCAACGCCCGCTTCGCGCTGACGGTCGACCCGACCAATTCGGCGCTGAAGGAACGCGCCGCGAAAATCGAGGCACTGCGCGCCGACGACAAGCCGACGCTGCCGACCACGATCGGCGAGGAACTGTCGACCAACCCGTTCCTGCGCTGGCACGACCCGGCAATCCGCAAGCATCTCGGCATGGAGAAGGCCACCGACGCCGACGTGTTCGCCGAGATCCGCAAGCGCAAGGACAATTTTTGAGCCTCATGCTAGCCTGCAACGCATGATCAGCGCCGCCGAAATCATTGCCGCGCTCGGCCTGAAGCCGCATCCGGAGGGCGGCTGGTATGCCGAGACCTTTCGCGACGGCGCGGAAGGGACGCGCGGCCATTCGACCGCGATCTATTTCCTGCTGGAAGAAGAGCAACTGTCGGCCTGGCACCGGGTCAGGGACGCGGCAGAGGTCTGGCATTTCTATGCCGGCGCCCCGCTGGCGCTGTCGATGCATCAGGAAGACGGTCCGGTGATCGATCAGGTGCTGGGCACGGCGCTGGCAGCGGGCGAACGGCCGCAGATCGTCGTGCCCGCCGGCTGGTGGCAGTCGGCGCGCAGCCTGGGCGAATGGACGCTGGTCGGCTGCACAGTGGCGCCAGGCTTCGATTTCGCCGCCTTCGAGATGGCCGCACCGGGCTGGGAGCCGGGCACGCCCTAAAACCCGATCGCTTTGAACGACGAAATTCGACCTCATCTTTGCCGTTCATGGCAGGAGGCGAGGACGCTTAAAGCGGACTTCGCAGATCTTGTTGTCTTGGACCACATCGTCGCAGGCTTTTGGGAATTTTGCGAACCTTTACGGAGCACAGCGCTCTACAAAGCTGATTTACTAACGGATGTTGTCAGTCTAGGTAACATAGATGCAGCGAGAGGGGGCATATGGTATTTCGATCTGGCAAAAAGTCCCCCGGTTGGGATCACGCCTGTCACAGCCCCCAAGGCCAGCCAATTGTCACCGACATCGGCGAGGTTCTGTCGCCTTGGTATGCCGTTGTCATTGCCTTATCGCTCTGCGGCGCACATTCCGCGTATGGCGCGGACGCTACACTCGACGTGCCGGAAGAGCACGTCCCGGCGGAATCCCCAAAATGGGCCTTGCAGGTCACGCCCTATATGTGGGCAGCCGGCCTCGACGGGCATATTTCGCCGTTCCGGCGCGGCCCGACCATCGGCGTCGAGAAGTCGTTCTCCGATGTCATGGACGACCTAAACTTCGGCGGTTTCATCAACATTTGGGGACGCTACGACCGCTTCGTCTTCTCGGGCGACATCATGTATGTCGATACGACCGACAGCCATAGTGCCGGACCGCTGCCGGCATTCACGATTCCCGGCGTCGGCGTGATACCGCCGGGCGGCAACATCAATGCGAAGGTCGACTCGAAACAGTTCACCGCGACATTGATGGGCGGCTATCGGGTCATCGATACGCCGCAGTTCACCCTCGACGCCCTTGGCGGCGCGCGCTTCTGGCACATCTCTAACGATGTGACGCTTACCGGGAGCCTTGGCGGTATGAGTGGGGCCGTCAGCTACGACGAAAGCTTCGGCTGGGTCGATCCGCTGGTCGGCCTGCGTGCCTTCCTTCCCCTGACGGAAAAGTTGTCCCTTCAAGGGCAGGCCGACATCGGGGGCTTCGGCGCTGGTTCCGATCTCACATGGTCGGCGCTGGCTACCGCCAACTACGTCTTCAACGATCACCTTTCCGCCTCCGTGGGCTACAAGGTGCTCGACGTCGATTACGATCACAGCGGTCACGTCTATGACACGCGCCTCAGCGGCCCGGTTCTCGGCATGACCTATCGGTTCTGATCGGCAAAGGTTTCACGCGGTCTTCTTATGGATTGGTGTTCAATATGTCTCGATTCACACGCATTCTCGCCGTCTTGGCCGCTACCGCGGCGCTGCTGACCGCCGAGGCCCAGGCCTGCACGCGGGTCGTCTACCAAGGGCCTGACGGGCGGACCCTCACGGGGCGCAACATGGACTTCAAGGATCCGATGGTCAGCAATTTCTGGGTCTTTCCTCGCGGGATGAAGCGCAATGGAGCCGCCGGTTCGCGTTCGGTGGAATGGACATCGAAGTTCGGCAGCTTGGCCGTCTCCGGCTACGACATTTCGACGGTCGACGGCATGAACGAAGCCGGCCTCAACGCCAGCCTGCTATGGCTGAACGCCACGAAGTTCCCGGAAGGCGACGGGACGACGCCTCGCATGTCGCTCTCGATCTGGGCGCAGTTCTACCTCGATCAATTCGCAACGGTCTCGGAGGCCGTCGAATACGCGCGCAGCCATCCCTTGGAGGTGGTGAGCGGTGAGGTGCCCGGCCGTCCCGGCAGTCTCGCACCACTGCATCTGACGCTCTCCGATGCCACCGGCGACAGTGCTGTTCTTGAGTGGATCGACGGAAAGCTGAGCATCCATCATGACCGTGCCTATCAGGTGGTGACGAACGACCCGCCCTATGACGACCAACTCGCCAACCAGAGATACTGGAGCGCGGTCGACCCCCTCAAATTCCTTCCCGGCAGTGGCCGCTCCGAAGACCGTTTCGTGCGCGCCGGCTTTTACATTAACGCGGTGACCCAAAGCGATGACCCCCGGATTGCTGCCGCCGCTGTGTTCAGCGTTATCCGCAACGCTTCGGCACCCTATGGCGTAAGCATTCCAGAGGCGCCGAACCTGTCTACCACCCGCTGGCGCGTGGTGGCTGATCAGAAGAGCATGGTTTTCTATGGCGAATCGGCAACGTCACCCAACATTTTCTGGGTGGATTTCAAGAAGCTCGACTTCTCCGAAAGTGCGCATGTCCGCAAACTGGATCTCGGGGTGGACATGGCCCGTATCCTTGCCGGCGACGCATCGAGCCAGTTCGTCCCTGCAAAGCCGTTCGACTTCATGGAAGCCGAATGAAGGCTGCTTTTTGCCAACCGATTGGAAAGCTGCCTGACCGCTACCCACCCATCCCGGCCATTGGCGGCAGCCAGCCGAGTGAATTGTGACCCTAGGGTGTATCGAGCAAAAAACCCATCGTGATCCCCAACTGGGCCACATAATACAGCACCCAGACCGCATGGCGCATCCACACACGGTGCGGCGAGATGGCGGGCACAAGGAATTTTTCCGCGGCCAGCAGCCCGTCCGACGCCATGAACAGAATCGCGCCGCCGATGATCCAGACATGGCTGAGCGTGAGCGCGGAAATGCCCATGGCGAGGATTGCCGCGATATAGACGCTGACCGGAAGGCGCAGGGCAGGGCCGACACGGCGCCAGAGCGCAAAAAGCATGGCAAGCGCGAAGACGGCCATCGCCACCGCAATCGCTGCGCGCCATGGTTCGGCCGAGAGCAGCCCGAACCCGCCGCCGGAGCGCGCGAACAGTACGACATAGAGCACATGCGCGGCGAGAAAACTGGCGAGCCCGCCGAGAAAGGCCTTTTCGCCGTCGCGCGACAGGAAGGCATCGCCGACGGCGCTCAGCGCCAGCGCCGCAACGAGCAGCAATGGCCCGCCCTGTAGCGCTGCCAGCACGGCAAGCATTGCCACGGCAAGCGTCTTTGCCGCCGAACGCGCCAGCGTCGGCCGCCTGTCCAGGGTGAAAGCGTAGATCACCGCCGCCGCGACGGAGAACACCAGCGTCGCATTGGCGTTGGCGTCGATGCCGCCGGGAAACGGCATCATGTCGCCGCCTCGCCGGTCGCCCGCTTGGGGAAGAACAGCGACTTCGCCGCCAGCGCCGCGCCACCGGTGATGAGCACGCAGGCCGCGAGAATGCGCAAGGAAGGCTCGGCGAAGCCCGCGGCAATCAGCACCAGGGTCGACAGCAGCGGCGCGGCATAGCTCGCCGCGCCCAGCACCTGGATGTTGCCGCGCTTGACGCCGATGTCCCAGGCATAGAAGGCAGCCCCAACCGGCATCAGCCCGAGGCCGAGCACGGCCAGCCATTGGCCGGCGCCGTCAGGCCACACCGTCTCTTCCAGCACGAGATGGCAAACGAGCGAGAGCACTGCCGTCGCCGCGCAGAACCAGGTGACGATGCTGGTCGGCACCGAGGGGAAACGCCGCGACAACAGCGAATAGGACGACCACAGCAGTGCGCAGACGCCGGCCATCGCATAGCCGAAGGTGTAGCGCGCGTCGAAAGCAAGGCCGCCGCCCTTGGTGACGATCAGGAAAGTGCCGGCAAGACCGAGCAGCGCGCCGGCGACATGGTTCCAGGCCAGCCGCTCGCCCGGCATCAGCGCCGATCCGAGCACGATCAGCAACGGCCACAGATAGGCGATCAGGCTCGCCTCCACCGCCGGCGCGTTGCGCAGTGCGGTGAAGTAGAAGAAATGATAGCCGAACAGGCCGGCAATGCCGATCAGCCATACTTCGCGTGGTATCTTCTGGCTCCTGTCTGCGGCCGGCATGAACAGCCGCGCGACGAGCCCGACGCCGGTGCCGATCGTAAAGGTGATCGCTGACAGCAGGAAGGGCGGCACGGCGCCGGAAGCGTCGGTAAGCAGCGCCAGCAGCGCCCACATGGCGACCGCCGAGAAGCCGATCAGTGTTGCGCGCGCCATGCCCATCTCCGGCGGCGCGCCAACGCGCCTATTCAGTTGCTTCGAAACGCCCGGCGCTGACGGTGAGTGTGCCGATCTGCGTGGTGACCGTGGCGTGGATCGGCGCATATACGCCGGTTTGGCCGACTGGCGCAAACGTCACCAAGATGACGGCGCGATCCCTGAGGTATTTCAGGGCTTTGCGGTTCTTCCGGTAACCCGCCACCGGCTCGAAGCCCATCCTGCAGGTGACGGTTTCGCCCTCGTAGCCCCGCACCGAGGTCGAGCCTTTCGAATCGTAGGTCAGCACCAGATTGGCGCGCATCTCGCCGTCATAGAGTTTCACCGTGCGCCCGCAGACCTTGTCGAGGCTGTCGGCATGGACGACGGTGGCGGCCATCGGATCGAGCACCGACGCCAGATCGCTGGCGCCCAGCGCTATCCAGTTCTTGGGATTGCGCTTCTTCGGCTCCGGCACGACCTTGGTCGACGTCACGACGCCATTGGCGAACTGGATATCGATCATCGAGGCCTTCTTCCCCGACTTGTAGTCGGCGCGGAACTCCTCCGGCTGCAATTGCTTGCCCGAAATCTTGCCCTTGGACGAGATCGTGCCCTGCGTGTCGTCGAACAGCGTGGCCAGCCCGGCGCTGGAAACGCTGCCATCGATCGAATAGGTATCGCCTTCATAACTGCTGGAGAACGTCGCCTTCGCCACCGAAAGGCCCAGGAAAGACACCGTATACTCGCCCTTGAAGGATTGCGGCGCGGCAGCGGATGTCGCGGTCGGCAACGCAACGGCAAGCAAGGCGAAAACAGCATGTGACGCACGAAGCATGGCGGGGATCGGTCCTCGTTTTTCGGCCGGAGATAGGCGGTATCGGCCTGGCATGTCCCTTTGCGACCGCTTATAGGCTGAATTCCGGCCTTTATATGAAAGGCCGCCGTCAGGGCTTGAACTCCAGGGTATGGTCTATGGCCAGGCGATGGGGCAAGGCGATGGGGGCCTAGAAATAAAAACCCGCCTTGCGGCGGGTCCCGCAGGCGGATCGTCGGCGCAAATCAGCACCATGTCGGAATTACTAGCATAACTGAGTGCACAAAGCAAGAACAAACCTGCCTGCCATCGGCTTTGGAGATGGCGAAAACCGACGGTGACATCCGACCTCGCCCCTTGCGGGGGAGATTGGCAGCTTGGCCGACGGAGCTTGACGCACGGGCGAAATGCAACTAAGGAACGCCAACTTTTCCATAAGGCCGCCTGACCGAAACCGCGCGCCACCCGGCGCGGGTCGAATGTTTGGCCAGACCGCGAACTGAAGGTTAGAACCATGTCCCGCACCTGCGAACTCACTGCCAAGGCAGTCATGTCCGGCAACAATGTGAGCCACGCCAACAACAAGACCAAGCGCCGCTTCCTGCCGAACCTCGTCAATGTGACGCTGATCTCGGAGGCGCTGAACCAGAATGTGCGCCTGCGCATTTCGGCCAACGCGCTGCGTTCGGTCGAGCATCGCGGCGGCCTCGACGCCTTCCTGGCCAAGGCCGACGCCAAGGAGCTGTCGCAGCGCGCCCGCCTCCTGAAGAAGCAGATCGCCAAGAAGCTGGCCGAACAGCCGGCCGCTTAAGCATTTCTTCGGGGCGACCGCCTCTAAAACAACAAGGGAACGCGATCCGGCTTCCGGTTGGCGCTCCGCTGGTTCCATTACCCAGGATAAAAAAATGACTTCCTTCTCGCGATATTTGCCCTTTGTGGCCGCCATGGCACTTGTCGTCGTGGCGTCGAACATCCTCGTGCAGTTCCCGATGCAGGGTGCGGTCGGCGGCCTGTCGCTGGGCGATATCCTGACCTGGGGCGCCTTCACCTACCCCTTCTCCTTCCTGGTCACCGACCTTGCCAACCGCCGCTATGGCCCGGCCGTGGCGCGCAGGATTGTCCTTGTCGGCTTCATGACGGCGGTGGTCTGTTCGATCCTTGTGCCGCCCTTCCTGTTTCGCCACAGCCTGATCGAATTCGAGACGGCCGCCGACCGGCTGGTGCGCATTGCGGCGGCTTCGGGAGCAGCCTTCCTGACCGCGCAACTGCTCGACGTCACCGTGTTCAACCGGCTGCGCCGGCAGAGCTGGTGGCGCGCCCCGATCGTCGGCACGCTGGTCGGCTCGGTCGTCGACACCGTCGTCTTCTTCACCGTCGCCTTTTCGGCGGCCTTCGCCTTCGCTGGCCCGAGCGACGGATTCGCGCTGGAGGCAGCGCCCCTGATGGGCGTGCTGCCGGTCGAGACCATGCGCTGGGTGTCGTGGGCGCTCGGCGATCTCTCGGTCAAGCTGATCATCGCCGTGGTCGCGCTGATCCCCTACCGGTTGCTTGCCGCCCGCTGGAGCCAGCCGGCGCTGGCTGTCTAGAGCATGATCCCGAAAAATGGCACCCGGTTTTTCGGACAAGATCATGCTCAAGGGTAGAGCATGATCCCCTGGATCCAAATAGACTCGGCAAAAACGCCTGACGGCGGACAAGAACTGCGCCTGAAGCGGCGCGGCGCCGAATTCTCGATCATGCTCGGCGCCAACGAGCTGATGAACAGCCGCCTCAGCGGCTCCGAGGAGGCGCTGGCCAGGCTCTCCTGCGAAAGGATCGCCGGCCGCATTGATCCCAAAATCCTGATCGGCGGGCTGGGGATGGGTTTCACGCTGCGCGCCGCCCTTGCCGAGCTTGGCGCCGATGCAGGCGTCGTTGTTGCGGAGTTGGTGCCCGCCGTGGTCGCCTGGGCGCGCGGCCCAATGGCCGAAATGTTCGGCGGCTGTCTCGACGATCCGCGCGTCAGCATTCGCGAGGTGGATGTCGGACAGCTCATAAGATCGGAGAAATCCACCTGGGACGCCATCCTGCTCGACGTCGACAACGGCCCGGAAGGGATCGTCTACACAGCCAATGATGCTCTCTACGGCGCCGCCGGCCTCGGCGCCGCCCGTGCCGCGCTCAAGCCCGGCGGTGTGCTGGCGGTGTGGTCGCAGGGGCCGGATGCAGGCTTCATGCGGCGGCTCAAGCAGGCAGGCTTCGCCGTCGAGGAGATCAGGACCCGCGCCAACGGCAAGCGTGGCGCACGCCACATCATCTGGCTGGCGACAAATGCGCAGTAGGTTTGGGCGGCCGAGGCCAGGCCCTTCCCTCAATCCTCGTGCAGGATGAATTCCAGATAGAGGTTGCGCTGCAGGATCGAGTGGTTGTCGTCCGAGATCAGCGATACCATCAGCGCGCCATCGTCGCGGGTCCAGATGTCGAGCCCTTCCATATTGTCGATCTGGTAGCTCATATCGGCTTCCAGCAGCACCGGCCCGTCGGCAACGGCGCCCTTCTCGACGCTTTCGCCGTAGATGCGCCTCAGCCGCATCTTCAGGCCGCCGGCCATGGTAAAGCTGCGCTCCAGAAGCAAAAGGTCGCCGTCGGGCAGGAAAGCACCATCGGTGATGTCGAAATCGCCATTGCGCTTGACGGTGAAGACGCCCTTTCTCGGCCCTTCGATGACGGCGGCAAAGATGTTGCCCGATTTGTCGAGGCTCTTTTCCGACACCACGACCAGCCCGCCCTCGTGCTGCCCGTAAGGATTGGCGCGGGTGACGGTCTCGAAGCCGCGATTGCGACGCAGCTCCCATGCCGGAATCAGGAAGTCCAATTGCTGGAACGGCGCCTTCATATCGTCCGGATCGATATTGAACTGGGAAACGCGGTGGTCGCGCTCGAAGCCGACGGTGGCGATGCCGTCCTTGACCGCGAGACCTTCGGCGTCGACCTCCGCTTTTTCGTCGACCGGCAGGCCCGATGCGTCGACCATCTGCTGCATATGGAAATTCTGGATGCCCGAAGGACGCTTGTCGGCATCGTGGACAACGGTGCCGAAGAACCAGAAGCCGGTGTCGGCGACGCCGATGAAGTCGCTGCCGGTTTTGAGGAAGCGGAACGCAGACAGCGCGCCGAAATCGCGCGCCGGCGAGGTCATTTCCAGCCCGCCGACGAATTCGAGCGGCCCGAATTTTTTCTCCGCGCGGCCGATGCGGAACGCACTGATCGGGCGGGCGGAAATTTCGATCGGCTCAACCGGCTCTGGCCCGGCAATGGCCGGCGACAAGGCAGGAACGGCAACGAACAGCGCTGCGGCGGCAAAAAGCGTCTGCCGAAACCCCCGCCGCGAAAGGATCATCCGGCGCGCCGCGTACCGCCGCGCCGCGTCTCGCGCGCGCTTTCCTCGCCAAACAGCGAGGCCAGTTGCTCGGTCATGGCGCCGGCCAATTCCTCGGCATCGACGATGGTGACGGCGCGCCTGTAGTAGCGCGTGACGTCGTGACCGATGCCGATGGCGAGCAGCTCGACCGGCGAGCGCGTCTCGATCAGCTCGATGACGGCGCGCAGATGCCGTTCGAGGTAATTGCCCGGATTGACCGACAGCGTCGAATCGTCGACCGGCGCGCCGTCCGAGATCATCATCAGGATCTTGCGCTGCTCCGGCCGCGCGATCAGCCGGTTGTGCGCCCACAGCAGTGCTTCGCCGTCGATGTTTTCCTTGAGCAGTCCCTCGCGCATCATCAGGCCGAGGTTGCGGCGCGCCCGCCGCCACGGATGGTCGGCGGATTTGTAGATGATGTGGCGCAGATCGTTGAGCCGGCCGGGGTTCGGCGGCTTGCCCTCCTTCAGCCATTTCTCGCGCGCCTGCCCCCCCTTCCAGGCTCGGGTGGTGAAGCCGAGGATCTCGACCGAAACGCCGCAGCGTTCCAGCG